>JAAYJD010000141.1 GCA_012523135.1 Clostridiaceae bacterium | reverse complement strand
TGCCTTCGGTCGTCCCAGAGATCCCGGCAGCGGACCAGTTCCCGGCGCAGCCGTGTGACGGTTGCGGCCTGCTCGGCCTGTCCGGCCAGGTCGTGCTGCTCCAGAGGATCCTGGATCAGGTCGAAGAGCTGTGTTTTCCGGATCGGGCCGGTGTACTCGATCAGCTTGTAGCGATCGTCCTTGACCGCGCGGATCAGGTCGGTGTAGGCGAAATAAAGCGTGTCGCGCACGGCCTGCTGCGCCTGCATCGCCGGAAGCAGGCTTTGCCCCTCGACACTTACCGGACGCGGGATCTGGAGCAAGTCGCACAAGGTGGGGTAGATGTCCAGCAAATAGGCGTACTGTGCACATTGCTGACCTTGGGGAATGCCCGGGCCGGCGAAAAGCAGCGGCACGCGGATGCTGTGCTCGTAGCAACTTTGCTTGCCCATCAGGCCGTGCTGGCCGACTGCCAGGCCGTTGTCACCGGCCAGGACGACGATTGTCTTATCCAGCTGGCCGGTTTTTTCCAGAGCCTCGAGCATGCGGCCGATCTCGTGATCCAGATGCGAGATCATGGCGTAGTATTCGGCCAGGTGGCGGCGCATGTCTGCCGGGTCGCGCGGGTAGGCGGCCAGCAGCTCGTCGCGGATGTCCCGGACGCCGTAATCGAACGGGTGCTCCGGCAGGACATTGTCCGGCAACCGGATCGTTGCCGGATCGTACAGCTTTTTGAAACGCTCCGGCATGGAGCGCGGGTCGTGCGGGGCCAGGAAAGCGGCATAGAGGAAGAAGGGCTGGTCGTCTGGATTCTGTTCCAGAAAGCCGATCGCCGCGTCGCTGATCAGCTCGGACGAATGCTTGCCCGGCACGTATCGGTCGCAGTGCACCCGGGTGACGGCGTTGCTAACATGGGGGTTTTGGATAAAATTGACCTCGTTGGCGTAAGCGCCTGTCGGGTCGTAGTCGCAGATCGGCACGTTCCAGTGATCCCACATGCCGCCGAAAAAGATGGCGCCGCCATCGCAAAAGCTGCGTGCGAATGACGCGGTGCCGTTATGCCATTTGCCGGTGCCGAACGTGCGGTATCCGGCCGCCTGGAAGCACTCACCGAGCGTGGTGTGTTCCGGGGGAATCGACTGGCCCTCCCGATCCAGGTGGAAGAGCGTCCGGCCGGTGTGGACCATGGCACGGCTGGGCATGCAGACGGCCCCGGAGGTCCCGCAAGGGATGTGTGCCCGGGTAAAAGCGGCGCCGCGTGCAGCCAGCCGGTCCAAATTGGGTGTCAGGATATCCGGGTTGCCCAGCGCTCGGATCGTGTCAAAACGCTGGTCGTCGGTCAGGATAAACAAAACATTGGGTTGGGCGGATTTTTTTTGTTTCATGGGTTGCTCCCTTCATGGTCATGAATGCCGGAAGATCAAGCGTCTTGTGCTTCCTCTTCCAACAAGTAGACGGCAGCTTCGTCGAGCATGGGGTGCGTGACCGTAAAGCCGTCCTGCATCAGGCTCGTGCCGGACATAGATACAATGACTTCGTCGATGGGAAACACCTTTTTAACCACGTAGACGCGCGCCGGGTCGAGTTGGCGGGGCCTGACCCGAAAATGGGCCGTGCGCGAGGCAGTCCGGTAGACATAAATGAGGTTGGTGCTGCCCCAGGTCAGCTGGATGGCCGTCCAGCGGTCGCGGCACGAAAACGGGGCCGGCGGAGTCAGCAGCAACGCGCAAGCCTGCCGGATCATCGTCCGGTATTGCTTGTAAAAGGCGACTGCATCGGCAGCTGCCTGTATCTGGGTCGGATCGCAGCCGGCCAGATCGCCTGAAAAGGCCAGGATTCCCATCACGCCGAGGGTCAGCGGGAAGCTGATTTGATAGGTAACGGCGCGCTCCCAGAGGCCGCCTTCCGGAACCAAGGTGCGCGCCTGGCTGTCCCGCGCCGCCCGGCCATAATCTGGAATGCCCGCGATGCTGCGCAGGGTGCACCAGCGCTCCAGGTAGCCCGGCGGCAAGCGTAGGAAGGCGCCTTCGGACATGCGCAGGACATCGTATGGATTGACGTTGTCTGAGAGAAAAAAGCCGTCATAGTGGGGCAGCGATCCGAGTTCGGTGCGCATCGCGCCGCTGGCGCAGCCCTCGAGGTAGAAGTCCGGGTAACGATGGCGGACAGCCTCGAGCAGACCGTACCAACGTTCCAGGTAGGCGAGGTGACCGTCCATGCCCGCGTATTGCTCGGCATTGTAGTCCAGCTTCATCCAGGCAAGATCATAGGTGTCATGCAGCTGGCAGATCAGGTTATAAAGGTAGGCATAGGCGTCCGGGTTGGTCAGGTCGTAATGGCAAACACCCCGGCCATTGGCGACAAACCAGTCCGGATGCTGCTGGCAGACCGGCGTCTTGGGCAAGGCGGCTTCAGCCTCGCACCAGAGGCCAAACTTAAGGCCGGCGGCGCGCACCTCGTCGGCAAAAGCGCGCATCTGGCCATGGAAGGCGTAATCGGTCTTTTCCCGCCAGTCCCCCTGATCGTTCCAGGCTTCGGCGGTGGAGCGGCCGTACCAGCCGGCGTCGACCACAAAGACCTCGCAGCCGATCGCTTTGGCGGCCGCCAGCTGCTCGCGCAGCCGGCCCGTATCCAGGATGGGAAATTCAAAAAACCACGTGTTGTAGGCGACGGGCGGCGCGTCAAACGGGGACTGATCGATCTTTCGTACATAATACCGATGCAGCTTGTACGCGCTAAAATCCGGCTCCTCGGCGGCATAGAGCAGCACGTCAGGCAAATTAAGTTCGGCACCGGGCGCCAGCGAATACGCCAGCTGGTCTGTCATGCCCAGCGTCAGCACCGCGTCGTCGTCGGCATGGGCCGAAAGCGCAATTCGCCAGTCGCTTGACGGACGCACGTGCGCGGCCAGCATGCTGCCGTCCTGGTCATCGCGCAGCACGACAAACGGCGCCGAAAAGCGCGTCGTCCGTCCAAAGGTGCTGCCGATGGCGATCTCGCCGGCACCGAAGCGTGTCCACCTGCCGCGGTTCTCACGCGACCAGCCGGCGGACTGGGTGTACAGCGACCAGCCCTCGTCTTCCGGGAACGCGAAACGGCATCCGGCGCGGCGAATCGTACGGGGTCGCTCGCCCGTGTTCGCGATGGTTACACGCCAACACAGCACGCCGCTGGGTGCATCAAAGTCGGCGCACAGCCGAATGTCCAGACCGTCGGATTGCCAGGAGACCGCCAGATTGTTTTTATCTACCTGGCAGGCGGCGGGCAGATGATCCG
>JAAYJD010000140.1 GCA_012523135.1 Clostridiaceae bacterium | reverse complement strand
GTCAGGATTCACCCCGCGTTTGCCTCTAATGGGCATGCCGCGACACAATGTGGACAACCGGAGGCCTTATGTCACCCACCTGCCAGCTGTACCCGACGATCATCACCCCGTTCACGCCTGAGAACAAAATCGACTATCCGTCACTGGACCGCCTGATCCACTACCAGCTCAGCAACGGCTGCGACGGCCTTTTCGCCGTCTGCCAGTCGAGCGAGATGTTTTACCTCGACGAAGCTGAAAAGCTGGAACTGGCGGCGCACTGCATCCGCCGTTGCCACGAGGCCGGCAAGTTCTGCGTGGTATCCGGCCATACCCAGGACGCGCTGGATGACCAGATCCGCTACCTGCAGAAGCTGGAAAAGCTCGCTCCAGACGCCATTATCCTGGTAACCAACCGGCTGGCCGGTCCCGACGAGAGCGACGACCAGTTCATCCGCCACCTCTCTGTCCTGATCGACGCCCTGGATCCGGCAACCCGGCTGGGCCTCTATGAATGCCCTTACCCCTATAAACGGCTCCTGTCCGCCCCGGTGATCGACTTTTTGGTCCGCACCGGGCGTTTTGACTTCATCAAAGACACCTGCTGCCAGATCGACGTGATCCAGGCGCGCCTGGCGCAGATCGAAGGCAGCACGATCCGGCTCTACAATGCCAACGCGGCGACACTTTTTGAAAGCCTGGTACTGGGCGCCGCCGGCTATTCCGGCGTCATGCTCAATTTCTTCCCGGAGCTGTTCCTGCTGCTCAAGCGCTTCATGGCCGGGAAAGACGCCGACACCCACTGGCCGCCCCTGCAGCAGCACCTGCGCAGCGCCGGCGATATCGCCTCGTTCATCACCATGGCGAGTGTTTTCGAATACCAGAAATATCCGGCCAACGCCAAGTGCTACCTGCAGATGAAGGGTATCATCGCGCATACGGCGATCCGCACCGGCGACGGCAAGCCGATGACCGAGTCGCAGCGCAAGGAACTGGCCGCCCTGGCCAACCAAGTCGAGCGGCTGCGCAGCAAGGTGGATGTCTTTGCCCAGCGCCAGCTGGTCTTCACAGCCGGCAAGCACTTTGGCAGCTGTCATGCCTCGTCGGTGCTGCCTTTGGCTGATGGCACCGTGCTGCTGGCCTATTTCGCCGGAACGGATGAAGGCAACGACGATGTCGGCATCTGGCTTTCGCGCCAGGTCGGCGGACAATGGCTTGAACCGGTTCGCATCGCCAAGCTGGCGGACGTCCCGCACTGGAACCCGGTGCTGTTTGAGATCCCGGGCGGCGTGCGATTGGTTTTCAAGACAGGCAAACACATCCACAGCTGGCACAGTCACACCATGGTCTCCGGGGACAGCGGGGTCAGCTGGACAGATGCCGTCGGCTACCCGGATCCTGACCCGGCCTGCGGACCGGTCCGCAGCAAGCCGATCCGGCTGTCCAATGGCGATCTGCTTGCCCCCAATTCCGACGAATCCACCGATGCCTGGTGGCCGCGGGTCGACCTTTCCCGCGATCACGGCCAGCACTTCGTCAAGCTTGCCGCCATCCCGCTCAATACAGACCGGCCGGACCTGCCTGATTACCTGTCGGGAAAAGGCGCCATCCAGCCGACATTGTGGGAAAGCCAGCCGGGTCAGGTCCACATGCTGCTGCGCACGACCAGCGGCCACATTTTCCGCTCAGATTCGGCCGATTACGGCCGCACCTGGTGCCGGGCCTATGACACGCATCTGCCCAGCAACAACAGCGGCATTGAAATTGCCCAGGACGGGCAGATCCTGTACCTGGTCCTGAACCCGATCGCCGGCAACTGGGCCAGCCGCAACCCGCTGGTGATCAAGCGTTCGCTGGACAACGGCCGCACGTTCAACCACTTCCTGACGCTCGAGCACACCGAGTTTGACCCGGAAAGCCAGACCGATGCCGAATTCTCCTACCCGTCAGCGGCCGTCCGCGACCGGACGCTGCATGTCAGCTACACCTTTATGCGCCGGCAAATGGCCTATAGCCGGATCAGGCTTGACGAAACAGCGGGAAGCAGGTAAAGGCCTCCTGCTCAATCTCCAGGTAGGGCACGACCGGATAGCGCGTGCCGTCGGCGTCCCGATAGACAAAATGCAGCGGCCGGCTGCCGGGCGACAGGCGGCTGACAAAACTGTCCGGCCTGCCGGACAGGACGATCCCCTTTTCCGAATTCCGTTCGCCCAGCACGGCCATCAGGAGCGGGCCGCAGGTGAAGGCGCAGCGGTCAAAGCCCGGCACCTCGCAGGCACCGGTGTAGGGATGGAGCTGGAACACCATGGGGATGTCCAGTTCGACCCGGTCACCGGGCTGCCATTGGCGCCGGATCACCGCATAGCTGCCCGGTTTACAGCTGAGATACTCAGATCCATTGACCAGGATCGGCACATCGGCCGGGGCATAGTGCGGCACCCGGATGCGCAGGGTGAATGATTGAGGCTCGGCCATGTCGAAAAGCAGCCGGACCTGGCCAGCGGCGGGATAAGCGCTGCTTTCCCGGACCTGGACGATTTGCCGGCCGGTATCCCAGTCCAGGACCGCGTCCGCGTAGAGGTCGCAGGATAGCGTATCCTGGGTCATGGTGAACAGGTATTCCGGCAGCGAGGCGAAGATCCGCGTGCCGACACCGGAACAGCAATGGTTCAGGCGCACCGGCCCGCGTTTATGTTCGTCGAGAATGGCCAGGTAGCGGATGTCGCTGTCGCCGCTCTGGTTGGCGATCGCGACATTGTACAGGCTCTGCTCCATTTCGAAGACATATTTCTCCTCGTCGGGAAACAGGCGGTGCAGCCGCTGGTTGAGGTGCAGCCAGAAGGACGAACAGCATAGTTCGTTGTATTTCTGGTCCTTGTAGATAAAACGACAGCCGGGATAGGCATCCGGCGACGCTTCGATCATCACGATGCCGCCGCCCGGATGCTGCCAGTCGCGCTTGTACAGCTCCCAGCAGCCCAGCACGGCGTTGAGCAAATAGGGTGCACCCGAGTAGCGGTACAGGTCGAGATAGCCCTCGAACGCCTCCAGCTCGCTGCCGTGCGGATGCGGTTCGTAGCCTGGCTGACGGCGGATATGGACGGCGTCCTTTTCGCGGGCGATGAACTGGGCCAGCCGCCAGGTCTCTTCGTAATAGGTGCGGCAAACCGTCATGTCCTGGTCGCAGCCGATTTCGCTGAAATAGACGCTGGGCGACGCCACGACACCCTGGAACGCCAACTCGAGATAGCGGATAACCGGCAGATCGGGGCAGCGGTTGAACCAGTCCTGCCAGCGCCGCAGCAGCGGGAAAGCCCGGATTGCGCCGCCGCGCGCCGCGGCGATCAAGCCGTAGGTCAGCCAGATGCGCACGTAATGGGGGTACTCGCGAATGGCAAACTGCCTCTTGTCAATCGGCATCAGGAAGCCGTCTTCCTCAGCGGTCGCCTCGATGAAGTCGAGAATTTCCTCCATCCCGCGGCGCAGCGTCCCATGGTCTTCCCAGCGCAAGACATTGCCGGCACTCATCAGGTACTGCGATGCCGTCTGGCCCTTCAGGTTGTCTTCGAAATGGCCCGGATAGCGTTCAGCGCTGGGGGTTATGCCCCGCTTGACATCGAACCAGTAGCGCATCCGGTCCATCTCCAGGCGCTGTGTGAAGCGGATGTTGTTGTCAAACACATCCCGCAGCAACCCGCCCGTAAGCCGAACACCATGCAGCGGTGTAAACAGCTGGTCCGGAACGGCAACCTTGGCATTTGTATCTTCGAACTGTTTCATACGGTTCAATCCTTTCATCTGCGGAAATTGCGGATGCGGTGGAACGTCAAGGCGTTGGCGTTGTGGAAGTTATAGGCGCCATTGAGCGCCGTGCGTGACAGGACCAGCAGGTCGGAGCCGTCGATGATCCAGTCGGCGTACTGGAACCCGACCTTGTCGGACCCCTCCGGCCAGCCGTTGTCCTCGTAGTTCAGGATGTCGCGCTGGATCCGCCAGTGATACAGGTCCGGCGACACACTCAGCGAGAGGATGTTGCGCTGGCGCAGGTTGCTGCCGGTCACCCGCGAGACAAGCGCGAGGTACCGGTTGCTTTGCGGATCGTACCCGACCGAAAACTTGGACAGGTTGCCCGGGAAATCGACAACGGCGGCGAAGCGCAGCGGATTGGACGGCCGATCGGGATCGGCTTCCAGGAGCACGGCCCGGCCGTTGTCAGGCTCGCAGCCGTTGGTCTGGTAACGCAGCAGGTTAAACAATCGCCCGTCCGGCGCGACCACGGCGTTGCCTTCCAGGCAGCCGTTGCTGGGACCCCGGCTCGCACCGGGCCAACTCGGATCATAGGGCAGAAAGCCGGTGCAGCGCCATTGGGCCGGATCCATCAGGTCCGCGTCAACAGGGACGCTGATCAGGCCGTTGGCGTGACCGCCCCGTGTCCAGGATCCGTGATCGATTGCCGTCCAGAGAGAACCGC
>JAAYJD010000139.1 GCA_012523135.1 Clostridiaceae bacterium | reverse complement strand
GGAACATCAGCAGCAGTATTGTCAGCTTGCTTTTGAAGCAAGGGCATGAGGTCGTCTGTTTCAATCGCGGCCAGCGCGGGAATCTGCCGCCGGACGTGCGTCTCATTCAGGGCGACCGGAAAGACAGTAAGGCCTTCGAAGCGGCAATGCAGCGCGAGCATTTCGATGCCGCGATCGACATGATCTGCTTCAACGCGCAAGACGCCGAAAGCTCACTGCGCGCGTTTCGTGGTGTCGGCACTTTTGTCATGTGCTCGACGGTCTGTACGTACGGCGTCGACTATGACTGGATGCCTGTGACCGAGGACCATATCCTGCGGCCCATCACGCCATATGGCCGCAACAAGGTGGCCGCTGATCACGTCTTTTTGCGCGCCTACCATGACGAAGGGTTTCCGGCGGTGATCATCAAACCTTCGACGACGTATGGGCCCCGACTGGGGATTTTACGCCAGATTGCCTGGGATTTCTCCTGGCTGGACCGCATCCGCAAAGGCAAACCGATCGTCATCTGCGGCGATGGCTTGACCGTGCACCAGTTTTTGCATGTCGACGACGCGGCGAAGGCGTTTGCCGGGGTTATCGGCAAAGAGCAATGCGCCGGCCAGATCTACAACATGGTTAATCCGCAGTATACGCGCTGGAAAGAGTACCACGAGCTTGCTATGGCGGTGCTTGGCCGGACGGTTGACCTGGTGCATGTCCCGATGCAAACGCTGGCAACGTACGACATCCCCGGCTTTTCGATCTGTCCCGATGAATTCGCCTATTCCTGCTACTACGACGGGCAAAAGCTGCGGCGCGACGTGCCGGAGTTCAATGTAGGCATCCCGCTCGAGGAGGGAATGCGCCGCGTGATCGCCGCCATGGATGAGAACGGGAAAATACCCGACAGCGACCAGGTCGCCTGGGAGGATGAGATCATTGCCGCGCAGCGCAGCGTCTGGAAGAAAAAGCTTTAGGCTGCCGACAATCGCAAAGGGAACTGAAGGCGTGAGGTCAGATAGGGTCGTCCCCGTGCTTTTTCATCCAGTCGACCGCAACATCATAAGCGATATAATCCAGGTCGGCCATTGTGTTGGTGTGCAGGACAATCCCTTCGATTTCGCCTTCGGTAAGCAATGGGTGATAGCGCTCCAATTGCCACAGGACTGCTTCGGCGCTGGCTTCTTTGTGTTCGCCGAAGTTCCAAAGATACAGGCCCAGCATGCGTTGTTTGCCTGCGGTCAGCCTTTTGAAAATCGCGAATTTTTCTTCAAACAAGACGATGTCCTTTTCCCGCCATGTCCACATGATGATGCCGTCGAAAGGCTGGATGTACGGCGCGAACGTGTCATCTGCGTGCTTGTCGACACCGAACTCATGTGTATAGAGCACCATCCACATCGTCAGGGGCCGGACTTCGTTGGCGTGCATCCGATCGTTGACGGCCAGGAACCGTTCGGCGGGCAACGGATGTTGTTTCAGGTAGCCCACAAAATCGTCAAACACCCCGCAGGTAATGTTCGGGAATTCTTGGGCGTTCCTGATCAGTTCCTCCAGGGCAAGCGGGGAAATGGCCGCGTTGTCGATCGACCAGCCGACTTGCTGCAAAGCGCTGAAAGACTTGTTATACTGGCGCGGGTTTACATGGACGCCGACAGGCACCATGAACAGGTTGCGGACGCCAAGATACATCGCCCCCTCCATGGGTGTCATGCGCGAGTGACGGTAATTGCCGTATTCGTTAAAATAGCGGTTTTCCGGATGTCCCCAAAGCCAGAACTTGTCGCGCACACGTGCCATCTTGGATACCTCCTGAAGAAAACGCCAAACAGGCGAGCATGCGGATCATTGCCATATCTCATGATAACAAATATGACCGTTTAATTCGATAGAGAACACCTGGCAGCAATTTGTTGCTGTGAACAAACAGAATGGCATAAGATGGCAATATAACCGATAAAATCGAACAATTTATTCAATAAATTGACAGTATAGGGCAATTGGCGTAGAATATTCGTAATGAAT
>JAAYJD010000138.1 GCA_012523135.1 Clostridiaceae bacterium | reverse complement strand
CTATCGCGACGAACTGGTCATCTCGCCCAAGGCCGGCTTTGGCATGTGGCCCGGTCCTTACGGCGACTGGGGTTCGCGCAAGTACCTGATCGCCAGCCTCGCCCAGCGCCTCCAGCGCATGGGGCTCGACTACGTCGACATCTTCTACCATCACCGCCCGGATCCGGAAACACCGCTTGAGGAGACGATGATGGCCCTGGACCAGATCGTGCGCAGCGGCAAGGCGCTTTATGCCGGCATCTCCAACTACAACCAGGCGCTGACACAGCGGGCCGTGGCCATCCTGAAAGATCTGGGCACGCCGCTTTTGATCAATCAGCGCCGCTATTCCCTGTTTGACCGCGCCATTGAGCGGGACAATCTGAAAGGCTGGGCCGCTGCCAACGGCGTCGGCATCATCGCCTTCAGCCCGCTGGCCCAAGGTCTCCTGTCTGACCGCTACCTCGAAGGAATCCCCAATGATTCGCGGATTCGCAAGGACGGCCGTTTCCTTAAGGAAAGCGCCCTGACGCCCGACATGCTCAATCGGGTCCGGGCCCTGAACCAGCTGGCCCAGGCGCGCGGGCAGACCCTGGCCCAGATGGCCTTGTCCTGGATCCTGCGCGACGGCGAAGTCACGAGTGTCCTGGTCGGAGTTTCCAAACCGGAACAGATCCTGGACAACGCCGCGATCACCCGGACAGCGCCCCTCAGCGCTGACGAAATCGAAGCGATCGAACAGATCCTGGCTTGAAATATCTGGCCTGTTCAGGGCAAGTCCTGATGATTTGACCGGGATGTCCCGCCGCTTGGGATCATCCATGGTTTTGGGTATCGATCAACACGCTTGGTTGCGTTGGGAAAGGGTGACCGCTGGATTGGCTTTCGCCGCAAGGGTATTTTGGAACAAGCTGCGTGCCTTCGGACAGCCGTCGCTGAAAGAACAGGCCTTGTTCTACCTGCCTTTGGCCGCAACGGCGTTCATTATCATCATCACCCATTCGTTCTTTAATGCCGGGCTGGCCAGACTGCCGAACCCGGAAGTCCTGATCGCCGCCTTTGCCGTCGCCAAGAGCCTGATGCATGTCTTCCAGAGCCCGGTCATGATGATCCGCCAGACGGTCACCGCCCTGATCGACCACCGCAAAAATTTCCGCAAAACGCTGATCGCCTTGTCCCTGGTTGTCGGCGGCGTCGTCTTCGTCCTGGCTGTGACTGCCTTTTCCGGCTTGTCGCGCTGGCTGTTCCATCATGTCATGGGGCTGGAAGGCCAGACGCTGGACGAGGCCGTGGCGATGTTGAAAATCCTGTTCATCTTCCCACTGCTGGTCAGCATCCGCGATTTTTTCTCCGGCTTGCTGATCAGGTTCCGCACGGCGCCGCTGATCGCGGCCGCCTCCGTCGCCCGCGTTGTCTACGTGGCTTTGTTTGTCATCTTCATCGAGCAGCTGGCCAGCTTGCCCGGTTCCTTGCTGGCCAGCCTGATGTTTGTTGGCGGGGTCGGCATCGAAACCCTGATCGTTGTCGTGGGAACCCGCGTTCTGAACGGACCGGTTTCGGGAAAATTGGCCATCCTGGACAAGGAGAGCGGGCAGGTCGAACCGAAGCGATTGACCTATCCCCTGTTCATCCGTTTCTTCACCCCGCTCATCGTCACGACGGCGATCTATAATGTGTTCATGCCAATCGTCAACGCCGGCCTGGCGCGCAGCGCCCAGCCCGATCTGACCTTGTCGGTCTTTGCCGTCGCCTGGGGGTTGGGCATGGTGGTGCTCAGCCCGTCCAACATGCTGCACCAGCTGCCGCTCAGATACGATACAAAAGACGGCAAAAATCAAAGCATCCGCCTCTTCATCTTCGCGCTCGCTGTCCTGTTGGCCCTGGTCATGGCCCTGATCGCGTTCACCAATCTCGGTTATTTGATCCTGCGCCACTGGATCGGCACCAGCCACGAGATCAGCAGCCTGGCCTCAAACGTGCTTAAGCTCATGTGCGTCAGCCCCTTTTTGCTGGCAACCCGGGAATATTTCTGGGGCATCCTGCTTAAGCGGCGGCTGACCCGCTTCCTCTGGCGGGGCAAGCTGATCAACCTGCTCTGCCTGCTGGTTGTGCTCGCCGGCTTGATGGCACTCAAGCCGACACACGCCGCCATGGTCGGGGCGCTCTGCCTGATCAGCGGCGATGCGGCCGAATGCCTGTTTCTGCTCTGGGTGTCCCGCCGACACCTGACTCGAACGCAAATCTGAACGATAAGCACCATGAAAGACCGGTGCGATTTGCAGACCATGCCGTTTTCCGGACGCGTAAGGCCGCTTCGGGTTTGTCAATAGCCTGGCCAGGTTGCATGAGCAGCTTTTCCTACTTTAAGATTTTTTGATTTTTGAGGAATCTTAAAGTAGCAGTTAAAATTTTTAGATTTTAGATTTTGACAAAATCATATGGATGAGCTGTCATGGCTGCGTTGACACGATCTGATCATCCCTGTGGTACCATGAACATAGATAGAAAAACACGCGCGTCAAGCGGGTCAGCCTGGCGCCCACGCTGATCGTGCTTGCCGTCATCACGGCATGAAGCCGGCAAACACCGCGATCGCCGGTGTTGTCCGAAAGAGGAGGTGCGATGGAGTACCTGTACGTTTTGCTGATCATGCTGGTAGCCGGCCTCGTGCAGGGCAGCTGCGGATTTGGCGCCGGCCTGGTGGGCATGTCCCTGATGCCCTTTTTCTTTGACTACAAGACGGCGCTTCCGATCATGTTCATCGGCGGTGCAGTTATCAGCATGCGCCTTTTGGCCGCAACGTTCCGGCATGTCAACTGGAAGCTGTTCCTGGTTCCGGCCGCCTTTTCGTTTTTGGGCCGCATCGCCGGCCTTTTAGCCTTCAATAAGTATTCGAACAGCACGCTGAGCATCATCCTGGGCTGCCTGATCATCCTGGTCGCCATTTTCCAGCTGCTGTTCAGCCAGAAGATCCGCATCCGGCCCAGCTTCGCCAACGGTGCGCTGGCGGGCGTGCTGAGCGGCATCTTCGGCGGCCTGGCCAGTGCCAGCGGGCCGCCCCTGGTCGTCTATTACATGAACGCCCGGTTGGAGAAAACCGAGTATATCGCCACGCTGCAGGCGACCTTCGTGGCCGGCTCCCTGTTTTCGATCAGCCTGCTGGCCGCATCAGGCGCCTACACCGCCCACTCGCTGTCCTACGGGGCGATGGCGGCCGTTGGCGTGGCCGTGGGCAGCACGATCGGGCTCAGTCTGTTCCATGCCATGAAGCGCGAGATGCTGCAAAAAATCATCAACCTGGTCTTGTTTGCCATGGGCGTCTCGATCATCATCAAAGCGGCAGCTTGAGGGTATATGCTCTTCAGCGGATGACCTGTTCGTGGCGCTGGTCGCCTTTACTGACGTGATAGCGCCAGACCGCCAGACACAGTCCGACGACCGCCGCGGCCAGCCAGAGGAGCATGACCCGGTCCCAGGGGTAATGGTCTGCGATCCAGCCCGATACGACTCCGGCGATGGCGGCGCCCAGGTAGATCGAGAAGTCGATCAGGCCCGCCGTCAGGGAGACGCGCTTAAAGTGGGCGTACTGGAACGGGATCACCGATGTCAAAACCGGGGTCAGGCCATAGGTCAGCGACAGCAGCAGGATCATGACAACCAGGATCATGCCGAACCATTCGGCCTGGAACAGGTTGAGCACCAGCGCGGACGCGGTCACGAGCGAAAAAATGAGCAGCAGCGTCCGCAAGGTATCGTTCTTCATGACCTGGTTGACGCGCCGGACAAAGATCACGCCCAGCAGGTTGATGAGCGGCACGATCACCAGGATCAGCCAGGGTGACCCGGAGGAGAACCGTCCCGACGAGGCAATGATCGTGGGAAACCAGACGCTGATCCCTTCGCGGATGATCCCCTGGGTCAGGGCGATCAGCAGCAGGCCCGGCAGGCGGATCATGCGGATAAAGGCCAGGATCGGCGGCGATTCGGATGCAGGCGTCTGCGTCCCGGAGCGGTTCGCGTCCGGCGCTTGATCTTCTGTGTCACGGGGCTTGCTGATGAACATGACCGCCATCACCACCGCATGGACCAGCACCAGGACCGCCGGAACCACGAAAGCCGCCGCCCAGCCGACCTGGCGCACCAGGACCGACGAAAAACCCCAGGAGACGGCATAGCCGATGATCATGGTAAAAGACATGATGAATGAAACCCGGCCCAGCTGGTAGCCATAGAACCAGACGGAAAGGGTCTTCATCAGGGGCGCCCAGAGCATCGACTGCACCAGGCCGTTGACCGCCCAGCAGATGGCCAGCACCGCAAAAGACGGCGCCAGGGCGACCCCGAGGTTGCACAGGGCCGAACCGACCAACCCGATCAGGATCAGGAGCTTGCTGCTGACCCGGTCCCCCAGATAGCCGTTGATCAGCTGACCGGTCATGTAGGTCACAAAGTACAAGCTGGTCACCAGGCCCAGCTGGGTGTAGGTGTAGTCAAAGCGCTGCGCCAGGACCGGGATCACCACGTTGATGTTGACGCGCAGCATGTAGGCCAGGCAGTAGGTCAGCCAGCTGAGGACAAGGATCCGGCGCTGGCCGCTGTCCCGGCCGGTCCGGGCAGATCCGGCATCACGCATGGTCGTCCCTCCGGTTTCTTTGGGCTGCGGGCACGGCCCGCGCGAACATGTGGCAGATCTGGTCCGGCACCTGCGATCCGAACAGGCAGACCGGATAGCGCTTGGGTAGCTGGGTTTGGGCCTCGATCTCCAGCCAGAACACGTCGCCGTCCGGATCCAGGCCCAGAAGTGCCAGGGGAACCACGCTGACACCGTTGATTTTAGCGGCGATGGGCAGCCGGGCGATCCGGTCCACCTTGGGCTCGTTCTTGAAGACATAGGAGATCTCGGCCGGGCAGCGCAGCTGCGGCGCCAGTTCCAGGCCGTGCCGGCCGGAGATAACCGCCGGAGCCAGCCCCTGGTCGGTTTCCTCGACCGAAAAGACCACTTGCCCGGGCGCGGTCGGCACGGGTTTGGCCGCGTACAGGACAATGCCGCTCGTTTTCAGCAGGTCAGACGCGATCAGCAGATTGCCCGCGCGCAAAGCCAGCCTGACGCTTCCGGCTGTTTCGCCGCGGCAGTTGGTCACCGGGTAGGCCGGAGACTGGCTGAGGTCTTCCGGTAAAACCAGGTCCAGCCCAATCAGGCGCCAGGCGGGCAGAACGTGGCTGTCCGGCGACTCCAGGTGCAGGCAGAATTTTCCGGGCGGCACAGCGACCTGGACGGTGCGGCAGACGGTCGCGCCAGGCAGCAGGCAGAGGGTCTCCCGCTCCGGCAGACAGGTGCCGCGCCCGGACGGCGACAGCTTGTACCAGCAGGCAGCAGACTGCTCCCGGCCGGTCGTGTTGGTCAGGGAGACCTGGAAGGAACCGCGGTAGAAACCGTCCGGCTGCAGAACAAGGGGGTCGGCCGGCTCGATTTCGGTTTGGACCGGCTCCAGGAACGGGCCTTCTCCGGCCAGGACCTGCACATCCGATACATGGTCCATCAGCTGCAGGCCACAGGCCGCCGCGTCGCGGGCCGCCTGCCCCTGGAAGCGGATGTTTTCCAGGACGACATGACGGACATCGGCCTGGTCGTCGTAGCCCTGGATGCGCGAGCGGGACAGGCAGACCGGCAAAGTGTCCAGGACGCTGATGTTTCGAAAGAAGATATCCCGGATCGGGCCTTTTTGGCGGTCTTCATTCCAGACCGAGTCCGTGATCCGGATGTCGAACAGCTGGGCGCCGGGCGTGTCCTCGATGCGGATGTTCTCGAAGTGGATGTCCGAGACCGTCGCGCGGTCACCGTGGTGGATGCCCATCAAAGGATAGCCGGTCGGTGAGTGGATGATGTCGATGTTCTCGAACCGGATGTCGTGCACCCGCTCGGCGCGCAGTTCCACACCCACCTCGATCGGGCGGGCAAAATCGTTCCAGAGCGTGCAGTTCCGGAACAGGACATGAGCCAGGTCGCCGCTGTCGAAGGCCTTGGCCACCAGCGAGTCGTCCCAGACCCGGGTGAAGCAGCCTTCGACCAGCACCCGGCGCGAGCCGCAGATGTCGATGCCGTCGGAATTGCCCCGCTGCCCGATGATCTTAAGATTGCGGATCTGGACATCCTCGCAGCCAAAGACGCGGCAGCTCCAGCCGCAGCTGTCCGTGATGGTGACATTTTCCACGATCACGTCCGTGCAGGTGCTTAAATCCAGCAGCAGCTGCCAGCTCTCCCGGTGGCGCTCAAAGTTTTCCATGCTCAGGATGCCCCGCCCGGAAACCGCCACATGCCGCTTGTTTTCGGCGAGAATCTTGCCGTGCACTTTGGCGCCTGCGTCGAGGACGATCAAGGTGTTGTCCTGCTCCACCTCGATGATCCCCGCTGTGTGCTCCCCGGACGGAAAATAGAGCACGTGCTCGTAGGCCTGCTCGCGGACCTGGTCGGGGCCGCTCGCGAAAACCAGCAGGGCGTCGTCGGTGCCGTGGTTGATCTCGAGCGAGAAATTACAGGGCCGGTCGACCCGAACACGGACGACCGACCCGTCCTGGATCCAAGTCAACCCGAGGGATTGCGGCCGGATGCAGACCGCCTGGATGGCCTGGTCATAGTGAACCGCCAGCTCGCCGCCGGCGGTATGCGCGAAAATGACAAACGACGTTTGCTTCCGGCCCAGGTAAGGTGCCGGGAAGACGGTCGACCGGTTCACATCGAGAGCCGTATGGTTCCACGTGACGTGCATGATGGCCTCCTGTTGCGTGTGGTCAGTCGAGCTGTCCCAGCCGGCGCACGGCGTGCAGGTAGAAGAGCATCGAACTGGAGTACCAAGCCGACGACTTACTGAGTGCACCGCTTTGAGGATGCAGCTCCTGGGTAAACACCAAATCCTCCGACGCGGTCAGCGCCCTGACCCAGGCCCGCATCAGGATTCGGGTATCCCTGGAAGGTCTTGACATGCAAGGTCCGGACCCATGCCACCACCTTGTCATGGCGCGCATGAACCTGGCTGCGGATGATCGTAGTATCCATGTGGCATCCTCCTGGTTGAGAAGCGCTTCCAGCACCCCATCAGATAAACGACCCGCACGGACTGTATGCCGGGGGCATGCCGTGGACTTCGACCGTGGAATCGTTTTCCTGGCCATGGTAGCACAACCGATCCGCTTCGTCACCTGCCGTGCCATGCGGCACCCGGTTGCGCTATAATGCAGGGAGGATCAGATGAGGAGGCTGCCATGACGACCGAAGCCAAGCAAACACGGGCGCTGCCCTGGGCCGAGCGCATCAGCATCTTGCGTCTGCGCTGCCTGGACCGCAAGACGATGGCTCCCGACGGACGCACCTTGCTGCACAACCGCCAGGATTTTACGGATCGGATCGACGCCCGGATCCTGCAGGAAACCGCGGCGCTTCCCGCCTGGCAGCGCCGCATGGGTCTGCGCACCAGGGCGCGGCTCGCGGCGCTGCCGTTTGCGATCGACGACCTCGAGCAGCTCGCGGGCCGGCCGGATTTTGCCCGCATGGCCGTCCCGCCGGACGAACGGGCCCGAGCCCGCCAGGCGTTGGCGGTATACCCGAAACCGGGCGGACAGACCGGTCACTGCGCGCTTGATCTCGAGCCCTTGCTGACCGGCGGCATCCGCGGTGTCGAACAAACCATCCGGTTGCGCCTGGCTGACGCAAACGCCGATGAGCGCGACACCCTGCTGTCGTTCCTTGATGCGCTGGACGGGTTTTCCAGCCTGGTCCGCCATGCCGGCGAAGCGGCATCGGCCGCGGCCGCAGGCGCGCCGGACTGGCGCCGCGACGAGCTGGCTGTGCTTGCGGACAGCTGCGCGTGGATCAGCTTGAATCCGCCCCGTTCTTTTCGCGAGGCGATCCAACTGCTCTGGCTGGTCAACCTGGCCGTCGAATACGGGGACAACGCCGCCCTGGTCTGTCCGGGCCGGCTGGACCGTGTTCTCAGGCCGTTCTACGATGCCGACCGGGCCCGGGGGCTACTCGATCCGGACGAGGCCCTGATGCTGATCGAGAGCCTCTACCTCCTGATCAACCACTTCGTCGCCGACGGCCTGGCTGTGGCGGTCATGGTCGGCGGCACGGACGCCACAGGCGCCGATGTGACGCACGAAATTTCGTATCTCTGCCTGGAGGCCCTGCGCCGGACCCGGCTGGTCTACCCGACGGTCGGGGTCTGCTGGCACGAGCAAACGCCGCGCGATCTCTCTGAACTGGCCATCCGCCTGATCGCCGCCGGTTATGCGACGCCTGCTTTTTTCAACGACGCGGTCATCCGGCGCGGCCTGGAAAGCTACGGCATTCCGCCTGCAGAATCCGGCGAATACATCAATTCGACCTGCGTGGAGATCACGCCGGTGGGCCGCAGCAATGTCTGGGTCGCCTCACCTTACTTCAGCCTCTGTCAGTACCTGCTCGACGAGATCGCCGACCAGGCAGCTGCCAGGCCGGCCGCTGACTTTGATGGATTCCTTGCCGCCTACCTCGTGCGCATGGACCGCCAGATCGCCGATGCCGTTCAGGAGCAGCTGCGGCAGCGCCAGGAGCGGCGCGACGGGGGCGGCAAGCCCCTGCAGAGCGTGTTCACGCGCGACTGCCTCGGGCGGGCCCGCGACATCGATGCCGGCGGGGCCCTGACCAACTGGATCGAGTGCTCGTTTGTCGGCCTGGCCAACCTGGTCGACGCCCTGACCGTCATCCGGTCGGAGATCTACGACCAGAAAGCTCTGGATTTTGGCGCGCTCCAGGCGATGCTGGACGCAGACTTCGCCGGCCAAGAAGCGGAACGGCTGCGTGTTTTGCATGGCTACCCCAAGTACGGCAACGCCGATCCGGCGGTGGACAGCCTGGCGGCCCAGGTTATGGAGCACCTCCAGCAATCGTGCGTCCGCCACGACCCGGCGCCGGGCCAGCCGCTCTTCATTCCCGGGACATTCTGCTGGATCATGCACGAGCGGCTGGGGGCCGCCTGCGGGGCGACCCCGGACGGCCGCCGCAGCGGGGTGCCGTTCGCCGACGGGGGCGGCCCGGCCCAGGGGCGCGACACCTCCGGTCCGACCCGCTCCATCCTCTCCACCACCTCCTGGGATCACCATCGCCTGATCGGCGGCCTGGCCTACAACATGAAGTTCTCCGCCAGATTGTTCACATCGCCGGCGGCCATCGCCAGCTTGCAGGATCTGGTACTCACCTACCTGAGGCGCGGCGGCTTCGAGACCCAGATCAACGTGGTCAGCCGCGCGCAGCTGGAGGAGGCGGACAAGCATCCCGAGCTTTACCGCTACCTGGTGGTCCGGATCGGCGGCTACACCGATTATTTCACGCGCCTGTCACCCGGGATGCGCCGCGAGATCATGGACCGGACCGAACATGCGACCTGAACCGGGCGATGCCTGCCAGACGGGCATCGTCTTTGACATCCAAAAGTTTTCCATCCACGACGGGCCGGGCATCCGCACCACCGTGTTCCTGAAAGGCTGCCCGCTGCGCTGCCTCTGGTGCCACAACCCGGAATCCCAGCGGTTCGATCCTGAGATCTCCTTTATCGCGGAGCGCTGCATCGGCTGCGGCTGGTGTTTTGCAAACTGCCCCCAAACGGCCCATGTCCTCCGGGACGGCCGCCATATCCTGCTGCGCGAGCGCTGCGTCGGCTGCGGCATCTGTGCCCGGCAGTGTTACGCCAAGGCCATCGAGGTGGTCGGGCGTGAGATGACGGTTCGGCAGGTGCTGGACGATGTGCTGCGCGACCTCCCGTTCTACCAGTCATCCGGCGGCGGCCTGTCCGTGTCGGGCGGCGAGCCGATGGCGCAGTTCCCGTTCACGTCGGCCTTGCTGCGCGCAGCCAGGGCAGAAGGCCTGCACACGTGCCTCGACACCTGCGGCTATGCGCCGACCGGGCAGTTCCTGTCCCTGCTCGACGCGGTCGACCTCTTTTTGTATGACATCAAGGACACGGATTCCGACCGGCACCAAAAGCTGACCGGCGTCCCGCTGGAGCCGATCCGCAACAACCTGGAGCAGATCAATGCCGCCGGCGGCCGGATCATCCTGCGCTGTCCCCTCATCCCGGGCCTCAACACAGACCGCGATCACCTGCGCCGTCTGGGCGAGCTGGCCCAGTCCATGAGCAACATCGTGGAAATCACCGTGCACCCCTACCACCCGCTGGGGCGAAGCAAGGCGGAGCGGATCGGCAAACCATGGCCGCTGGGCGAGCAGGCTTTTGCCAAACCGGAGGAAATTGCCGCCTGGATCGAGAAGATCCGGGCGTATACCGACAAACCGGTGCGGCAGAACTAGCGGTCAGGCCGACAGCACCTGCCAATCGCTTTCCAGGGTCTGATCCACCCCGTTGGTAACCCATAACATGAAGCGACCCGGCTCAACCAGGTATGTCATGCTGGCATCGAAGAGCGCTAACTCGTCGAACCCCAACGTGAGAACCACCGTCTTTTTTTCGCCAGGCTGGAGAAATACCTTCGCAAACCCCTTCAATTCCTTAACACGGCGCAGAACACTCGCTTCGAGATCGCGCACGTACAGCTGGACGACCTCGGCACCAGCCCGGTCGCCGCTGTTTTGTATGTCGACTTGGACGTTCACACGTTCGCCGTGTTCAAGCTGCGCTACGGTCAGCGGCGAGCTGACTTTCAGATCACTGAATGTGAAGCGCGTATATGACAACCCGAATCCAAACGGGTAGCGCGGCGTATCGTCACGGTCGACATACCGGGCAGGATAATGGGGATAGCGGTTGTAGGATACCGGCAGCTGCCCCGCGCCATGCGCGACCGACGCCGCCAGTTTTCCGCTCGGGTTCACGAACCCGAACAGGACCTCGGCGATCGCCGTTCCGCCCTCAATGCCCGGATACCATGCAGAAATCATGGCCGGACAGTGCTCACTCAGCCATTCGACCGCATGCGGCCGGCCTTCGATCAGGATAACAACCACGGGGGTTCCTGTCGCGACGATCTCCCGCGCGAGCTGCTCCTGTACACCGCCAAGCGCAAGGGATGCCACATCCCTGCCTTCACCGCAATCCATTTCCTGGTCATCGCCCGTGATGATCGTGCCGTTTTCATCGGCCTTGGTCCCGAAATCGCGCGCGCTGGAGCCGCCGAGCACGAGCATGACGCAGTCGGCGTCTTGCGCCAGGCGAACGGCCGCCGCAAAGCCGTCTTTTGAGGGGTTGCGGATGCCGCAGCCGCGCGCATAACGGACCCAGCTGGCGCTTTTCGCCAGCGCCTTGATGCCATCCAGCGGGGTCACGCCCGTGCCGGCCTTCTGCTCGGCTGTATAATCACCGAGCTGATTGTACAGGCAATGCGCGTTCGGCCCGATGACCGCGATCTTCTTGCCTGCCGGTGCGATCGGCAGCAAGCCGTTATTTTTGAAGAGCACGATCGATTCGCGAGCCATGTCACGCGCGGAATGCCGTGCTGCAAGAAGGTTCACTTGCTCCCAGGCGTGTTCGTCCGTAAACGGTTTTTCGAACAAGCCTAGCCTGAATTTGACGCGCAGCACACGACGAACGGCTTCATCCACGGTCTCGATGGAAACCAGGTTCTGGGTGCAGGCATCTTCCAGGTAGTCAAACGCACTGCCCCACAGTGCCGTATCCACGCCGGCGTTCAATGCCAGCGCGGCGGCTTTCGTTAACGCGGCAGGATCATTTTTCCCGGCCGACAGCCCGCCTGTCAGGATGGTCAGATTGTCTACGGCCCCACCGTCGGACAGCACAAAACCGTCGAAGCCCAGCTCTTCACGCAACACGTTAGTCATCAGGAAGCGGCTGGCATTGCAGAAAACGCCATCCACAGCGGTATAGGCGGATGTAACCGTCTGCGCATTTGCACCGCAGCCCGCCTTCATCATCGGCAGGTGCTGTTCACGTAACTCACGTTCGCCGATGTTCGAGGCACCGCCATTATGCCCGCCGATCGCCGAGCCTTGGGCTGCATAATGTTCGAGCTGCACAGCCAGTTTGTCCTGACGCGTCAAATCCGCAAGCGTATCGCCCTGCAGACCGGTTGTAACGGCCTCGGTCATGCGCGATGCGAGGAACGGGTCCTCGCCATAACACTCCTCACTGCGGCCCCAACGCGGATCGCAGAGCAGATCCAGTGTCGACGCGATGCCGACATGGGCGCCGCGTGCACGCATTTCCGTTGCGATATGGGCATAATTTTCTTTACGCAGTGCCGGGTTGAATGAACAGGCTGCGCCCAGATTCGCGGGGTAGTTGATGCCGTCCAGGCCCTGCAGGCCATGCGGACATTCTTCAATAAACAATGTCGGGATGCCCAGGCGCGAATGCGCCAGCACGTATGCCTGGACCAGGTTGGTCACGCGGGCCGCGAAGTGAAACGGAATGCCGTTTTGGCTATTCACACCTGACCATGGATCGGCGCGGAGTACCCCGTACAGTCCGCCTAATCCCTTGTTGCGATGGACCTCCGATGTGAAAGAATCCGTCAGCTGGTATTCGCCTTCGGCGGTCTTTTCGTAGCACTGCCAGCCATACAGCTTCATGCGCAGCTGACCGAGTTTTTCTGCCCGTGTCATTCGGGACAGCAAATCGTCCACGCGTTCCTTGATCGGGCAGTTTGCATCCTGGTATAGCGCCATCTCATGTCACCTCCGGCAACGCCGGCAGACGGTTTCAAGGTTGCCGGACTGGCGAAGACCACGTATGCCCATTGTACTTCATACAAGGCGCCATTGGTCAAGGCCGATGCAAACCAGGCAGCCGGGCATCGGAGCGCTGCGCGATGAGTTGATTGAGCCGCCGTCAGTTTCGTTTAAACCAAAGGTAGATGTAGTCCCCGCCGGATCCTTTATTGAAGTCGGCCACAGATCCATCTGAGGTGACGATGACCGGATCATACCCGTTAGCCTTTGTGTTTTTATATTGGAATTCTTCATTTTGCTGATACTGGAAGGCGGAAATCGGGCTGCCCGCCTTGGGATCCCGGGTAAAGTAGAGATAGATGAACTTGCCCTTGGCATTTCTGTTGAGGTCAACCGGTATGATGTCGTACTTGCTGCTGTTGTAGGTTATGCCGGACGACATCGCATCGCTGTAGTAATTGGCAACCAGGCCGGTGATGGCTTTGTCTTGGTCCGTAGTCGTCTTGTAGCCGAAATAGATCCAGTCGCCGCCCACATCCGCGTTCAGGTCGAGATTGACGATATGCCCCTCTGTCACCCCTTTGCCGCGCAGCATGTTCTTGGCCTCTGACTGGGAGTTGCCGTATCCGACATACACATCGGAAATGTAGACCTGTGCCTTGACCGTTTCATTGAATTCATTGGAAATTTGATCGACGCGTTCGTCAAAATACTGTTTGATGGCAGCGCTCTTTTCTGCGGCCGGCTCAAAATCCTGAAGATGAGCCACGATGTCCCAAAGGGGAATGACCTCGGATGCATGAACAAACGTGATCTTGCCGTTCTCTACGTTTTTGCTCCAGTCTTTATAGGAACTGACCGCCGCGCTAATCGAGGTCGGATCGGCCGTAACGGAACCGCCATAGGTTCTGAAATAGATATTGCTGTGTGTCTCGATCTCTTTGCGGTCTTTGTCATCGCTGCCGCTAGCGCCCCCGCTGATGCCCCGATAGGAGGCCTGTGCCGAGGTTTCGATGTCGGTTGACTCGCTTGTTTCTGTACTTGTATAGAAGTAGTTGATGTCGAAGCGTCCACCAAGCATGATGTTGGCCAGCACATGCGTTCCATAAAGGTCAATCAGGTCCCCTGCTGTCTTTTCGGCAACCGCCTGCTTAAAGGTGCTTGTCGCATATTGCGCCAGAAGCTTCGCGTCGACGTCGAGAATAAAGTCATTCTGCGTCTCAAGCAAGGCCTGTGTCGTGATGAGTTTTTGGTTTGATTTCATTTGCATCGTGTGGTCCATTTTAAAGCTCGCCTTGAAGCTTCCCGTGAAGCCGATCCTGGCCTTGATGTCTGCGGCCGTCGCGAAATGCTCGGAATACTCCTTGGCAGAGCTGGACACATATGTCACATAATCCACGTGCTGCGATGATTTCTTTTCGATGTAGACAAAATCCTCTTCGGCGAGGGCGTCCATGTCGATAACCGGATGGCCTGTCTTAATGTCCTTATGGTTGTAAAAAGCGGCTGTAAGGATATTGTAGCCATAACCAAGATACCCGTCATATTGCTTGACCACGTCTCCGGCTACGCCGAGCATGCCCTCTCTCCCTCGGCCATGTTTGTCGGCTTCAGTAATAATTTCGTCCTCGCTCTTGTCGTTTTCAACCGGACTGCTAGCATGAAGCCCGCTGTCACCGGAGCGGGTTGGGTCGGTCTTTGCTGCGGTACCGGCACATGCGGTCAGGCCGATGCACAGCATGAGCACGGCCATCATGAGGCTGATTGGTTTTAATAACGAATTTTTCATCTTGAATTCCTCCCGACGAACCTGTCTGCCAGCTCGCCTTGCATTATTTTAAACATCGCGATATAATGAAAACAAATTAAATGACCGCGTTCAGTGACCGGGGTCATTATAATGGCTCGATCCAGGCCTGTCAAATAAGGAGAAATAATCCGTGCAGGAAAAGTCGTTCAAAAGCAGGAGAGAACAAGCAGCCGCTACAAAGCAGAAAATCTACGCAAGCGCCGAACAGCTGTTTCTCCGTCATGGCTTTGACGCGGTCAACATCGACGATATCGTCAAGCACGCAGGGGTGGCCAAAGGCAGTTTCTATGTGCATTTTGAATCCAAGAATCTGCTCATTGCCACCATGATTAACCATTATGTATGGAAAACCGATGACGAGTACCGGGCTTATTGGGAATCCCTGCCGCCTGACCTGCCGGTTCGTGACGCTGTGCTGGCGCTGGCAGGCAAGATTGCTGATGTGATCACGGCGAGCATCGGCTGTAAAAACATGGGGATTTTATACCAAACTCAATTGGGTGAAAGCAACAGGACGCATGCGATGATCGACTACAACAGGGCGCTATACCAGCTCTTTTGTGACATCATCGGCAAAGGGCTCAGCACGCATGAATTCAGGTCGCCTTTGTCTGCCTACGAAATCGCCCGGCATTTTGTTACGGCGTACAGGGGTCTGACTTTTGAGTGGTGTGTTCGCGATCCCGATTTCGATCTCAAAGAGCAGGCTTTGCGCCATTTTGAAATCCTGCTGCATGGTTTAGACGCATACGGCTCGCCGCACAGCACCTGATGACGTGCTGCAGCGCCCAGGCGCAAAACGGCAGATTCGTGCAGTGGATGGCGGAGCTGGTCGGACTCAAGCGTCTTCGGGTTTCGTTGGCACCGGCATGACCATGGTGATACGCGTCCCCATCCCAACACGGCTCAGCACCTCGAAGTGCGCCCCATGGCGCTCCATGATCCATTTGGCGATGGATAAGCCAAGGCCCGCGCCGCCTGTCTTTCGGGTTCTCGATTCATCCGATCGGTAAAAGCGATTGAAGACAAGCGGGATGCTTTCCGGGGCAATCCCAATCCCGTTGTCTTGCACCGTAATCCGGACAGACCGGGGATCCACCGCAACCTTGAGCGTGATGGTCTCACCGTCGGGGGTGTACTTGATGCTGTTATCCACCAAAATCCGGATGGCTTGCTTGATCAGGGGCTTGTCGGCAAAGATCAAGGCTGGTCGCTGCAATGACGTCTCCACATGATGCGCCGGATCGATCATCTGCGCTTCGCGGGCGATCTCGTCGACGACCTCGCAGACATCGAACGTCTCCCGGTGCAGCTGAATCGTCTCATTATCGCCGCGCGCCAAGAACAGGAGCTGTTCCACCAGTTCCTTCATGCTCTGCGTTTCGCTCTTGATGGCGTCGATGGACTCCTGCAGCGTCTTCTCGTCATTTTTTCCCCAGCGGTCCAGCAAGTTGACATAGCCCTGGATGACCGAGATCGGGGTGCGCAACTCGTGCGACGCGTCGGATACAAACCGCACCTGCGACTGGTAGGATTGATCAATCCGGTTGAGCATGTCGTTGATCGCCGCTGCCAGCCCCTTCAGCTCGTCCTGCGCGCTGTCGACCGAGCTGCGCCGGTCCAGTCTGCTGGCGTCGATTCTGCTGATGACGCCGGCAAGGGCTTCGATCTGGCGGTCTTCAGCCGGCGGCCCCAAAGACGACACCTCAGCATTGAGTGTCCGGGCGGCATCGGCAAGCGCGTACAACGGCTGCAAGATCTGGCGGATTCGCCGCGGCCCCCTGACCAGTTCACGGATCATGAACAGCATTTCCAGGGCCAGCAGCACGATCAGCAAGACGATCAGCACATGGAAGCTTTGACCGATCGCAAATGAGATTTGGATAAACGGACCATTGGCATCCATGGTCAGGGCGTATTGGAGCGTCCGGATCTGTTTGAACACAGAATCCCGGGGCTGGTCGGCTGGCGGACGACCGATTTCCCTGACGCCTTGCCCAACGTCGCGGTTAAGCCATTTCTGCACGAAATCCGGAAACCGGTAGCTGTCCAACGCCGCCGCATGTGCCGTGAGCCGATATGGCCCGATTTCAATCGAATCCTGGCGGCTGCCAAGTTCCGAGAGGGTCCCTGAACGAATGATTCCCCGGATGTCGCTTTCCGCGCTCCAGAAGATGACTGCGCTACCCAAAAACAGGATCAGGAGGTTGATCGCCATGAATCCCGCCAGCAGCCGTCCAGCCAACCGCGCATTCAGTCTCTGAACGAGCGATGAGCGCACCTGGGGCGCAGGTTCCGGGCCTGAATCGTTACGGGTGCTCATCTTTGATCACATACCCCACACCGCGAACCGTATGGATCAGCTTCAGGCCAAACGGTTCCTCGATTTTTGCGCGCAAATAGCGGATGTAGACATCGACCGCATTGGTTTCGCCGGAAAAATCATAGCCCCAGATTTCCTGAAGGAGTGTCTCGCGGCTAAGCACGATGTTTTTGTTCGCAAGCAGAAAATGGAGCAAATCGAACTCCCTTTTCGTCAGATCGAGCAGGCTGTCGTGCACCGTCACCTCCCGTTTTTCCGGGTCGAGCTGCAGGGACCCTGCCAGCAGCAGGTTCTGGCCAGGCTGGTGATGCGGATCCCTTTTCTTTCTCAGCACGGCCCTGATGCGGGCCAGCAGTTCTTCGATGGCGAACGGTTTGGTGATGTAATCGTCTGCGCCGCCATCCAGGCCGGTGACCTTGTCCACAACCGCGTCCCGGGCGGTCAGCATGATCACCGGCAGATCGGATGCTTTGCGGATCCGCCTGAGGACCTCCATGCCGTTCAATCCGGGCAGCAGGATATCCAGCAAAATAAGATCAAAGGGATGGGTTGTCGCAAGCGCCAGCCCATCCCGCCCGTTGAATGCTTTTTCGACGTCGTACCCTTCGTAGGTGAGCTCGAGTTCAACGAAGCGTGCGATCTTTTCCTCATCTTCAATGATCAGTATGCGTTCCATCCGTTTTATCACCCTTAACCTCATGCTTGAAGTTATCTGCCGCCTCCGCAACGGAATCCATGGCCCGGTTCACATGCTCTTTGCCCAGATCAGGTCCGGCGAACCGGTAGCGGTAATCGAAGAACAATCCGATGATGATCAGGGGAATGACAATCCAGAACGCGACGATGAGCAGCAGGACCAGAACCGTGACCGGGATGGACATGATGTTCTCTTTGCCTCTCAGGACTTCCAGGCTGTTGATATTGCCTTTGTGGATGACTCTTCCGCACCATCT
>JAAYJD010000137.1 GCA_012523135.1 Clostridiaceae bacterium | reverse complement strand
GTAAATCTGACGGCTCGCCTGGCTGAAGCGCCCCGCTTGGTAGGCCGTGGCAAAGTCCATCCCGCCCCGCCGGGCCGCCAGGAAGCAGGGATACCAGTCCCTGGTGATGTAGCCGCCTTGCCTGAAAAAGAACTTGCCATAGGCGACAGCACGTTTTTCCTCCAGCAGGCGCATGCGCCAGACCCAGGGATCCGTTTCCGGATCACCGGTGTGCCAGCGCACCGCCGTCTCCCAGCAAGGCGCTTCGTTCCAGGAGAATCCGATTACGCTATAGATGCCCGCCGCACGGCCGCCGGCCATGGAAAAGCCGGCGGTCTGCAGGGCGGATACGAAATCTTCGTAATGCCGGATGACCTTCATAACCTAGATCTGCTCTATCTCGATCGCGACTTCGCGCTTTTCGGCCGACGATCGGATGATGCCATCGAGGATGGCCTGGTTGTAGAGGATCTGGCTGGTCGGAATGGGTGCTTCCTTGCCGTTGATCACCGCGTCGACGAAGGCGCGCACCTTTTTCTCAAACAGGCTTGGCCCCGTGTTCTCCGCCAGGGGAACGGGCGTTTCGGTCGGGATGCCAAACTGGTCGTGCATAAAGGAAATCTGGCCGATCGGGCCGTCCCAGGCACCGCCCCACCATTTCATGTGCGGCTGGCGCACCTTGAGTCCGGCATCCGTGCCCAGGAAAACGAAATCGCCGGTCGTGTCCATGTGCATGGCCCAGGACATGCGGAAATCCAGCACGATGTCTCCCTCAAGCCGGATGAACGCAGCCGAGAAATCGTCGACCTGGAAACGGGCGGCATCGGCATAGTATTTCGGATTGGTGCCGAAGTAATTGCTGGCATAGGCCGAGACGGTCAGCGGCTTGGGATAGCCGATCGAGTTGAGGGCAAAATCCAGCGCGTAGCAGCCGATGTCCGCCAGGGCGCCCACGCCGGCCGTCTCCTTGTTGATGAACGTACGGCCGGGAATGCCGCGGCGGCGCCCGCCGCCCGTCTGGATGTAATAGACCTTGCCCAGGGCGCCCTCGGCGATGATGCTCTTGACCTTTTGCGTGTTGACATCGTAGCGGGGCTGGAAGCCGATCGACAAGATTTTGCCGCTCGCCTTCTCGGCCCGGGTCATGGCAACCGCCTCCGCCAGCGTGATGGACATGGGCTTCTCGCACAGGACATGGCGGCCGGACGCCAGTGCGTCGATCGCGCACAAGGCGTGCGTGGCGTTGTAGGTGCAGACGCTGACCGCGTCAAGATCCATCTTGAGCAAATCCTCGTGCGATGCGAAGTCCCGGGCCTCGGTCAGGCCGAATTCGTCCAGGAAGGCACGGGCCTTGCCGGGGACGATGTCGGCGCCGCCGACGATGGTGACCTCCGGGATGGCCAGGTAGGCCCGGGCATGGGCGTGGGCAATGCCGCCCGTTCCGATGATGCCGATGCGCAATGGTTCCATAGTCGTTTTCTCCTGTTCGTCTGGTGATTTGGGGTTGGTTCCTACTCGATTATAGCACGGCCCGGCATACGTATTGCCGCTTTCTCTCTGCTGGATGATCCGGATGCAAGCCGCCTGATTCGATAATCCGCGTCATCGGTGTGATAGAATGATCACAAGTCAAAAGCGCTGTCCCGCGCTTCCTGCCGGATTCAAAGAAAGAGGCGCCATGCAAAATACAAGAACAGAACAAGCGACCCTGCTGCTGACTGACCTGAAAGGCTATATCGACCAGGCGCTCCAGGAGATGGCGACCAACCAGATGGCCGGTTCCGGCATCGAACAGGAACAGCTCTGGGGATCGCCCCTGATCGGCTTGGCCCGGGGTGATGACGATCTGTTTCCCTTTTTTAAAAAGAGCATCGGCGATTTCTATTTCCTGCCTCAAGAGGCCTTTGTCATGAAATATCCCGGGTATGTCACCAAACCGCTGACGGTGATGAGCCTGGCGTTTCCGCATACGGAACAAACCCTGCAGGCGCAGCGCGTCAGCACGCGCTTCCCGTCCGACCGCTGGCGCTACAGCCGGCAGTTCTGGCCGGAATTTGCCGCAGAGATGTCCTCACGAATCACCAGCTGGCTTGCCGATCAAGGCATCCGTTCGGTCGACCCCGAGCGGTTGCCGGCATGGAGCTGGCAGACGTCCGATGCCTATGGCTATGCCAGCAACTGGTCGCAGCGGCATACCGCATATGCGGCTGGTTTAGGGACATTTGGCCTTTGTGACGGCCTGATCACCGAAAAAGGCAAAGCCGTCCGCTTCCTCTCGTTCGTGCTCGAGGCCGATCTGCCGCCAAGCGCACGCGATTACACATCCCGCCGGCAGTGGTGCCTGCACGATCGCGACGGCAACTGCGGGTTGTGCATCACGCGCTGTCCGGCCCAGGCGATATCCGC
>JAAYJD010000136.1 GCA_012523135.1 Clostridiaceae bacterium | reverse complement strand
ACGCCCTGTCCAGCCCGGTTCGCCGGGACATTCTCCTGATGCTGAAAGCCGGGCGCATGGCCGCAGGCGATATCGCGCAGCGCTTTGACATGACCCAGGCGACGATATCGTATCACCTGGCCCAGCTCAAAAAGGCAAAACTCGTGTTTGAAACCAAGGTCAAGAACCAGATTTACTACGAGCTGAACGTGTCTGTCTTTGAGGAGATCATGCTCTGGCTGTCCCAGTTCAGCCAGGATAACGGAGGAAACGTCGATGCATAAGAACAACCGGACGATCGTTGTGGTGACATCCGTCATCTGCCTGCTGCCCCTCGTCTTTTCTGCGCTCGTATACACGGCGCTCCCAGAGCAGATCGCAATCCACTGGAACAGCGCGGGTGAGCCCGACAACGCGGTCCATAAGGCGATTGCCGCCTTTGGATTACCGTTTTTGTTTCTCGCGATCAACCTGTATTCCAAGATGCGGCTGCTGAATGACCCCAGGCGGGAAGGCCAGTCCCAGGCGATCCGGCAAATCAGCATCTGGCTCATTCCGGCGGCATCGATCCTGCTGGTTCCGGTCACGCTGCTCATGGCAATGGGCACCCGCGTGCCGGTCGTCCTGCTCGGTTCCCTGCTGGTCGGCCTGCTGCTGGTCATCTTCGGCAACTACCTGCCCAAGAGCCGGCAAAATTACACGATTGGCTTGAAGCTTCCCTGGACGCTGAACGACGCGGACAACTGGAACAAGGTTCACCGGCTGGCAGGCTATCTCTGGATCGCCGGCGGCCTGGGCCTGATCGCCGGCAGCTTCCTGCTGCGGCAGCCGCTGGCCCATATCGCGTTGACTGTGCTGGTTGTCGTTGTCCTGGTTCTGGTTCCGTCGGTCTATTCGTACCTGCTCTACAAGCAAGAATCCGGTCACGTCTCCGAATAACGCTTTTCCGCCGGACCGGCGAACTGGTCGCTGACGCCTATCGCGGCATGGCCCACCAGGATGTCTTCTGTTTCGGGGGCCAGGGGACCGGTCAGGTTGAGCCGTTTGAACGAATCGGCCTCGTAGCCGCCTTCGCGCAGCGCCTGCCGGCTGGGGATGTAGCCCACGCAGCTGTTGCTGTAGCCCAGGACCAGCACATCCTGGCCAAACAAGCGCTTGATTTTCTTCCCGATCGCGCTGACCACTTCGTTTTCCAGGGCAACCAGGCACGTCTGGCTGTCCAGGCGCAGAATCGCCATCTCATACGGCAGATAACGGCTGCGGGTATCCGGGTTGGTGCCAAAGCGCCGAATGGCTGACTTGATATAGTCCGGCTCCGCCGGATCATCCAGCAGCGCCTGCCACTGCTCATGGGTCCATGTCTCGGCAAAAAGGCGAAGATCGGCCCGGTGAAAAGCCAGGTCAAGCTCGATCGGGCGAAGGTTATTCGCCCGCAGCAAGGCCTGGATCTCGCCGGCCAATCCGGCCGCCGCTGTCTCCATCTCCGCGAACGAACAGCTCTTGAAGTAATCGTCCTCGGCCGTCGCCCGCGGCTTGATGTCTGCGCCGCAGCCCTGGAGAAACAGGACGGTCAAGCCGGGGTGTTCGGCTTCGAGCAGGCGGCGCACCGCGCCGGGGTATTCCGCCGTGATCTGGACATTGTCGGATCCCAGCGTGGTCGGATGACAGGCATAGTGGTAGACCAGGCCCTTGAGCTGACCGTGGCTGTCGGTGCATGTCACCAGGACCAAATCGGGGTCAATGGCATCGATGCTGTCGTAGGGACGCCAGGCAACCGTTCCGTCTGGCAGGGGATAGCGCCGGCTGACGCCAAAGCGCGACTGGCCGCGGCAGAGGGCGACCTGGCCGTCAGCAAGACCAGCCAGGGCTTCCTGTGCCATGTCCAGCAGGGCCTGGCCAACCCGTTGGGAAAAGGCGATAGCTGCCTGGCTGTTCCAGGGAAAGCCGTCTGTGTCTCCCGCGTTAGGCCTCGCCCCGTGCAGGGTGACGGCGCCGTGGGTGTGCGTGTAATTGAGTATCACCCGGGTCAGGCCGCATTGCGTTTTCAGGGCCGCGCGAACCTCATCGGCGAAGGCGCGGTCGGCGTAGAGCACGTCCAACGAGACCAGGGCGACGGTTTCCCGCTTGTCGTCTTCGAGCAGCAGCATGGAGGCGAACAAATCGTCATGGACGCCTTCACTCAGGTGTGTCCGGGCCGCGAAGCCGCACTGCATGACCGGCTCATCCGGCGTGATGCGGCGCCTGGCGATCGAAAAGCGCATCGAATAGCCCTCCATTTTTTAGCGATTAGTCGCTGTACCCGGGAATGTTTGCCGATGCCCAGGGCGTATAAAAGTCCTGGACCAGGTGGCCGGCATCCGGGTTCTTTTTCAGGGGCGGAACCGTAAAGGGGCGAAAATCGCCGTTTTCGATGCCGCCGGTCTCGCCGTAGGAGATGAGGTGATCGATCAGGGCGGACTTGATCGTGTCGCGCGGCTGACGGCAGAACGGGTTTTCAGCCATATCGCGCGTCTCGTGGCTGTCCCGGCGCTTGTCAAACAGCATCTCCCGGTTATCCGCGGCGCTGTAGGTGTATTTCCAGTCCTTGCCGGCGGCCAGGTAGAGGCTGAAAACAGCCCGCGCGGCCTGCGGGTCGGCCACCAGGCGGCGAAAGTCCGGATCGGGCTCCAGGAAAGGCTCCGCGTTGAAAGCCAGTTGGCCGAAGACATACGGCCGGCCGGTCCGGCCCTTCGCCACCTGGTGCAGGTCCAGCCCGTCGAGGGAATGGGACCGGATGGCTGTGCCGCTGGCTGCCAGAAACGTCGGTGCGATGTCGACCAGGCTGACCGGCTCGTCACAGACCTGTCCGGCGGCAAAACGGCCCGGCTGGGCGACGATCAGGGGAATGCGGGCGCAGGAATCGTGCATCGAGCGCTTGCCGAAGCACTGGTAGTCGCCCAGGTGCTCGCCGTGGTCGGCGCTAAAGACGATCAAGGTCTGATCGCGCTGGCCGGTTTGCTCCAGCGCGTCCAGCAGGCGGCCGACCTGGACGTCGACAAACGAGATGCAAGCATAGTAGTACGCCTTGATCGCCCGGACCAGGTTGAGATCGAAGCCGCTGTCGCGGTACTTGTAGCGGTTCTGGCAGCGGTTGACCAGTGTCTGCAGCGTTTCGAATGCGTCAGGGCGGTTGGGCAGGGGCATCTGGTCCGGCCGGTAGAGTTTGTGCCATGGATTGGGCGGCGCGAAAGGCGGATGCGGATGGATGAAGCTGGCAAAGAGATACCAGGGATCCGGATGCCCTGCCTGCCTGGTAATAAAATCAACCGAACGGTCCCCGATCCACTGGGTGGGGTGATCCTCAGGTGCCAGCTGGGACGGCTGGGGGATGTAATACATCTCGCCCCGGATCCCGTTAGGCTCCAGCAGATGGCGGTAGTCTTTGGCCTGGAGATGGGCCAGGTAGGGGAGCTTTTCCAGCGGTTTGGACAGCCCCTCCTCCTGGATTTCGCGCGACTGGAACCCGCGCAGGGCGAATGCGTCCGGGCTGAAATGGCATTTGCCGATGCCGTGCGTCCGGTACCCGCCGGCGGTCAGGGCGTCCATGAAGGACTGGCGGCCGTCCGTAGGCATCGGTGTGTTTTCGTAGCAGCCGGTGTGGGCCGGGTACTGGCCATGGATCATGGCGCAGCGCGCCGCGATGCAGACCGGCGACGGGGTATAGGCGTTGGTGAAAGCGGTCCCCATGCGCACGAGCCGGTTAAGGTTGGGTGTGCGGAGCACGGGGTTGTTCAAGGCCCCGATCGTATCAAAACGCTGCTGATCGACAAAAATGTGCAAAATGTTGGGTCGGGTCATGGTGAGCACCTCGTTTCAGACGGTAAACAAACAGCCAGTACAGGAACATCATAGCAAATGGCTCGTGCAGATGCCACGCAAGAAAAATTTAATGAATTACGGAAACCGTGCTGGGGACAACACCTATGGGCGACGGGATTCGTTATCCGCACAATAGGAAACAAGTTTGAGGATTTTACGTTCAATTCGCTTGACGATTTCTTTGTACGTGCACAGGAAAACACATGAATAGGGTATCTGCCTGGCCGATTTGGAGCGATGACGACGATCTTGGGCAGACGATTGATATTAAATAAATTACATATGATGATTGGTTATATTTGTCATTCGGATTAGCGTTGGTGATAGTTGATGAAAATGGCAGCGTTTCATAACACATGACCATATAAACACCTCGAAAACATCACCCTTTTCAGGTCAGTCCAAATGAATCAATCCGGCTTGTATGTTTCAAGAAATTTTACAGGTTCGATAGCAGGAATCTCAGATACGACAAAGTCTTTGGTATTTCTTGTAATGATTGAATGGCATGCATTTCTGCGAGCAACTTCGGCGATTACCGCATCTTCGAAGTCGGTAACACGGCTGCTTAGCGCGCATTGAATGTCATCAGCCCGCACATCGGCTAATTTGGACAAGATAAAAAGCTGGCTTAAAGCATTTCTTGAGGTTGAATCATCCATGCCGCTCTTTCGCAGTAAATAATAAATGTCAGTCACACAGGAGGTCGTGATCATAACATGTAGTTTATCCTGCACAGCCAGGTTCAGGATCTCATATGACGCAGTAAAATGCGGCTCTCTTCTTAATATGACATCAAGTACAACATGGGTATCGACTAACACCTTCATTGCTTTGAAAGTCTCCCAGCCTTGATATCGTCAAGAGACAATCCTGTATTCGGCACCAGACCAACAAGGCTGTCCAATGCTGCCCTTTTATCCAAAACAAAGGGGATGATCTTCGCGATCGGCTCGCCATTCTTGGTTACAATGATTGAGTCCTCTTTATGGACGATTTCCAGATATTTACCAAGGTTGTTCTTTAACTGTGTTGCGGTAACAATCATATCATCACCTCCTAATTGCGTTTGCAAACTTCCCCGTATTTTTGGGCACGGGCATGTGGCTGTCTTCTATCCTCTCACATACACAGGCACGACTCGCTGTATCGGAATGAGTTCTGCCGTTGTCACGTGCCATGGTTAATCCAGGTTGATCGAGCGCTCAAACATTTTCGAAAATTGAGCATTGCGGGTTCCACTTCATGATTCTTCCCTGAAACCAGTATTCTCGTTTACCCTCATTTCACGGAACTAGATGACGGACCTTTCACAAGATCAGCCTGCTTGTCGCTTTCAGCTTATTTTCGGCTAAGATCGGTTTACAGCCTGCGTTCGCCCGTCTCGGCGTCAAAGACCGCTGTATCGGTGACAGGGAAGTCGAGCGTCACCTGCTTGCCGTTTTTCAGCGTCAGCATGCGCTGACCCGGCTGCGCCGCGTTGATCGCGACCAGTCCGCCCCCGGCCAGGATCGGGTCGCCGGCAGAGCCGTAGCAGTGCGCGCCCGCTTCCTGGAGCAGGGGCCGCAGTATTTGAGTGGTGATGAGCGGAACGGCAAACCAGATATCGCTTCCTTTGCGTGCCGCGGCGACCTCTCCCGTGTTGTAACGGGCGAGGATCTTTACGCCGTCGTCATCGGCCGCGAACAGCGGATCGCAATGGCCTTCCGGGATCGCGACGGTGCTCTCCGGCAAACAGCCGCAGGTGGTGTATGACCGGACCTGGTCCGGGCTGCCACATTTCCGGACCCCCATGCCAACGGTCGCGGCAAGGTTGGCGACCGCGAGCGACCGGCCGTCACAGTAACCCTGGGCGTAGAGCCAGAGCACTGTTTTTTCTTTCATTAGATCGCGGAAGCGGTCCCGGCGCTCCGGGGTCATCCGGTAGGCGTTGACACAGATCACGAAGCGGTAGCGGTCCAGGTCGGCCAGGGGCAGATCATCGGCATAGATGGCGTCGTAGGCCACACCGCTGCGGGCGACCGCCTCATGCAGGGGGTATTCGGCGTCCACCACCTTGCTGCGGCCGTAGTAGGAGTCGGTGTCGTAGACCAGCAGCACGTCCGCGGCCGGCCGATAGGTCGTAAGCAGCGCGTCCTGGGCCAATTTCTGGATGGCGGCGATTTCGGCCATCAGCTTCGGCGAGTCCCACCAGCCGTTCTTGCGGTAGATGCTGCCGGCGGACGGATTCCTGCTGTCGGAGGGGACGAAGCGCGGGATCAGCCGGTGATCGTAGTACCAAAAGCCCATACCCGCCAGCAGCGGCTGGAAGGTGTTGCGGCGCAGCATCGCCACGGTCTCATGGAACCGGGCGGGATCGCCGCCCACGATGTGCTCGGTGCCGGCCGGGTGCTGGTCCATCTCGGTCAGCCAGAGCATGCCATGCAGGCGGCTCGACTCGAGCAGCGCCCGCTGCATCGGGACCGCGTCCGCTTTACGGTTTTCCATATAGCAGAAAGGGCCGCACAGAAAATCGACGATGCCCTTGGCCTGGAACAGCCTGCCGACATCGAGGTGCCCGGATATGGTCATGTTATTGCCGCCCGTGCCCAGGTAATACCCGTAGAAGCTGCCCGCCAGAACACCGGGCAGATGGTCTTTGACGATGCGGCAGAAATGCAAAATGGCCTCGGAGACGCTCTGCTGGATGCAGCGCTGGGCATCCATGGTCGCCTGGGACCGCTGCGGATCGCGGAAATAACCGTCGTCGCCGGGACGAAACGTCTCGGGCCTGAAGGCGGCGCTCGCAAAGGTGACATCCGGTTCATGCCAGGCCTGGCGCAAGGCCTCGGTTGTTGGATAGGTCTCGCGCAGCAGGCGTTCGAAGCGCACTTTCATCGGCTCCGAGACATCTGTGCCCCACTGGTGCCATTCGCCGTTGACACCGCAGGCGACCTGAATGCCCAGCATGGCGTCGCCCTCGCGGGTGCCGCGGAGCGCGTCGCAGAACCACGCCAGTTTTTCGCCCGCCTCGTCGAGCCATGTTTGCGAGGCCAGGCTGACCCGCAGGTGATGAAGGTGGTCGTTGCGGATCAGGCGGTCGGACTCGCCGTCATCGATCCCGGGCCTGTCCCCGTCCGGCGTGCGGTAGATGACGCATTCTTCCGTATGGTCGCGCAGCCACCAGTAGGGCGGATTGACGTGCAGACGCAGCAGCACGCGCGCTTTGGGGTTGGCGTCCAGCACGCCGGCGATTTCTTCACGCATCGCTTCCGTTTCAAACGGGGAGACCTTGTGCCAGCCCAGGTGCAGGCAGGTGTCTGCCGAAACCAGGTCGATGCCCGCTGCGGCGAAATGGACGATGTTGCGTCTGGCCTGCGCCGTGTTGCTGCGCGCGGCCGGAAAATCGCTGAGACCATACAGAATCGGCAGGACGCGCCGGCCGTCGATCATCAGGGACGGGCAGTT
>JAAYJD010000135.1 GCA_012523135.1 Clostridiaceae bacterium | reverse complement strand
TTCTTGTTCCCGGACGGCAACCCCGATCCGACCGGCAGCAAGGACGAGATGGTCGCCTGGGCCCGGGAGATGTACCGGGAACTGAGCCCCGAGACCGGCGTCTTCTTCGATTTTCTCGCCCAATACGAGCTGTTTGACCTCGAAACGCGGCCGGGCAAACGGATGGGGGGCTATTGCACCGGTTTCCAGGCCTGGCAGGCGCCGTTTATCTTCGCCAACTTCAACGGCACCTCCGCCGATGTCGATGTCCTGACCCACGAAGCCGGTCACGCCTTTGCCTACTACACGGCCTCGCGCGAGCAGCAGCTAGCCGAATACTGCCATTCGACCAATGAAATCAATGAGATCCACTCGATGTCGATGGAGCACTTCACCTATCCCTGGATGGACAAGTTCTTCGGCGATAAGGCGGACAAGTACCGCTACGCCCACCTTTGCCAGGCACTGAATGTGCTGCCTTACATGATGTGCGTCGACGAGTTCCAGCACCTCATATACGACAAGCCGGACATGAGTGCCAGGAGACGGCGCCAGGTCTGGCGCGACCTGGAGCGCACCTACATGCCCTGGCGCGACTACGACGGCGTGCCCTTTCTGGAGGAGGGCGGTTTCTGGATGCAGAAACAGCACATCTTCCTTTATCCCTTCTATTACATCGATTACGCCCTGGCCCAGATGGGTGCCTTCGAGTTCTACGGCCGGATGAAGCAGGACCGAACCGCCGCCTGGTCGGATTACTTGACCTTGTGCAAGGCCGGCGGCAGCAAGGGTTACCTGGATCTGCTCAAGCTTGCCCGCCTTTCCAACCCGTTCGCCGAGGGCGGCGTAGCCAATGCGGTTTCCCATGTCGTCGAGGAGGTCTCCGCGAGCCCATACCGCTGAGCGACAGATAGCATCTGCAGAAACAGACAGCGGACGGCAAATGCCGTCCGCTGTCGTATGCGGGACTTGATGTGTCTTTTTTTGTCAGTCTTCGGCCGTGATCGTCCAGCTGGCAAAGGCGTGCGGGGTCAGCTCGAAAGCCAGGGAAGCCGTGCCTCCGTCCAGGGTCAGTTCACGGCGTTCGGTCACCGTCAGCTCCGTACAGGGCGGGTTGGTAACCGCGTTGTTCCGGGTGTGGTCGACCAGGCGCCATGTTGCATCAGCCTTGTTGCCGGCAAGTCCGGTCAAGGTCAGGGACGCCAACAGCGGCTCGTCGGACGGGTTGGTCACAATCAGGACCACTTCGCGGCCCCTTCCCGTCGCGCGCACCCGGAAATGGGCGTCGCCGACCAGACGCAGCTCGTTGTCCAGCATGCTGTGCAGCATTGTCATCGCCTGCCCGTTGGGCGTCGGCACGTAGCTGTCGTCCGGTTGGCGCAGGTACTGGGTATAGCTCATCTGCAGCTCCGGGTTGTGGAACGTGCACCAGGGAAAGATCGCCATGCCGGCCAGGTCGGCGCCGCGCAGCATGCCCGTCAGGGTGCCGCAGGCGTTTTTCAGGCTGTCCGTCAGGACGCCGGTCGCGCGGCAGGTGCCATACTCGTTGAAGAAAATGGGGGCGTCCGGCAGACCAAGCTCGGCGATAGCCGCCCGGTGCAGATTAACCATCTGGGCCAGCTGGTTGTTGTCGGGCGTATAGGCATGCATCGAATAGAAGTCGATCTGCAGTTCAGGCGTCTTGTCGCTGGCCAGAGCCTCGAGGTACTCGCGCCAGATCCGGAAGAACCAGCCGCCGGTCATGGCGGTGCCGCCAACCTTGAGGGCCCAGCCGTGCTTGCGGTTGAGGCGGCTGACGGCGCGGCAGACGCAGTCGTAAAGCGGCATGTACTGCGCGACCGTAATACCGCCGAACACCGAGATCTCCGATTCGTTGCTGACCTCGATGTAGCGGATGTTGGGGCAAAGCTGCCGGCAATGCTCGATCACCCGCTCGCAGACCGCTTCATAGCGCTCGTAGGATACGATGCCGTCCGCCGTCTCGCGCTCGTAACGGCGAATGTTGAGCAGCGCTTCGTCGGCCATCGCCGTGTAGGACTTCAAGTAGTCTTCAAAACGGGTCTGGGACGGGCGGGTCGACC
>JAAYJD010000134.1 GCA_012523135.1 Clostridiaceae bacterium | reverse complement strand
GTCAGGCTCAAATCGGTCATGCGCGCGGTTTCGCGCGGCGGGCTGTAAATCGGGGACATCACCACCAGGGGGATTTCCGGGTGCTTCTCGCGGATCAGCTGGACCAACCCGATCGCGCAAGGCCCGAACGTCCGGTTGGACAGACGGCCCACATGGGTGTTGATCCCCAGCTTGAGTGTAACCAGGTCCGCCGGCAGGTCGCGGATCAGGCAACCGATCATCGGCTCCAGGACGCACTGGCCGGAAAAGCCCAGGTTGGTCAGGTGCCATCCGAGCTGGCGGGCCGCCAGACCGGGCCAGATCCGGGAGGGTGTGGCGGCCGCCCCGGCGTGGCTGATCGAGCTGCCGTAATGCACCCAGCGCGGCCGGGTGTCAGCCGCCGGGCTGACCCGGGCGCCTGGATCGGCCAGGAGCGCGCGCAGGCCGAACGGCATGCGCGGGTCGAGCCAGATTTCGACCCGCCGCGTACCGGTTCCCGGCAGGGCGATCACCGCAAGATAGTCACCCGGCTCTGTCTGGTCGGCGGCCAGGGTGATTGTTTCGCTCAAGATTCCATCTACGAAGACATCCAGCTTCTGGCCGGGCCGGACCTGGGCCAGATCCAGCCCGATGCGCGCCGCGTCTGTTCGAAACGTCAGGCGCACGCCTGAAGCGGCGGCGGCGACGGGCGAATCGCCTTCGGTCAGAAACGGGTAAAGCCGCTTGCGCCCGATCGGGACGCGCCAGGGGTAGACGGCGCCATCGTGGCGCTCTAGCGAGACGGCGCCCTCAAAGGTGCACCGGTCTAATCCATGTTCGATCAGCTGCAGGTTATCCATCGTGTTGTCCTCGCCTTCTGTCGATTGGGCCAAAAAACGGCCACAGGGGAATTCCTGTGGCCATTATAGCAGAAGCGGGATCGGACGATGTCAGGCAGCTGGTTTTTCCAGGATGCCGACGAACAGCGGCATGCCGTTCTGCACATCGTAGATGCCGTAGACAAACGGGCGGTTGAAGTCGATGCGCCGCGGCGGATCCGGTATCGCCGTCTTGCCCATTTCGACCGCGGTGACAGCGGCCGCTTCCGTGCCCTTCTCATCGACCCGGATGTAGGTCTTATGCTTGACGTCATTGATGAACAGGTCCTTGGTGCGGTCTGTATTCATCAGGGAAAAATCGGCCTGGCCGCCGTTAAAGGCGATGCCCATGCCCATGCTGATCAGCTCTTCGCGCAGGGAATTGTCGTAGCGCACCTCGAACTTAGGCAGATAGAGGTCGATCTGCTCCGTCTCGCCTGCGGCCAGCAAAACGGCCAGGCGGCCAAACAGCACGGTGTCGCTCTGCGTGTCCAGCCAGTCGCGCGGGCTGGTCCCCTCCGGGGGCAGCAGGGCGAAAAAGGCAAACTGGCCGTCGTCGTAGGGCAGGGCGATGCCCTGCGCCGCGTCGAGTTCAAAAGCGGTGAGCCGGTCCGTGCGGTGCATGAACTTGGCTTTCGCGGCGCCGTCCGGGGCCGCAAAGTCCATCTCCTGGGTCTGCTCCGTCAAAAAGGGTGTCTGCCAGTCCGAGACGAAATAGATCGTGTTGATCAGGTACATGACCACAAAGGCCGGGATCTCCTCGATGATCGTCTCGATCTTGCCGTGGGTGGCCTGCTCGACCCAGCCGTTGATGATGCCGACCGCATCAGGCGCCTTGAAGTCCAGCTTGCTGGCTCCGGCCTTGAAATAGTCGGCGTTGGTCTGTAAAAACGCTGGATCCGGTATAAAATCCTGGTCAAACCAGATCGAATTGGCAACTTCCAGCGAAGTCTTCTTGCCGGTCTGGGTCAGCTTGGCGATCCAGGCCTGGCTGGCCTGGTTGACCGCTTCAACCGGGATGCCTTTTTCCGCCAGCACCTGCAGCATCGCGTCACGGGTCTCGCTGTCCGCGCCGTTCAGGGTCATGGCCAGAGCCAGGAAGACCGAAGCCGGCGAGATCAGGATATTTCCTTCGTTGCGGACCGATTCCCGCAGCAGTGCCATCGAAAAGCGGTTGACCGCATTGACGGCCTGGCTGTCGGGCGGCCCGCTGACCGTCTGCCAGGCGGACGACTGGACATTGGCCATCAGGTCGACGGCCTGTTTGCTGACAGGCGGGGTCGTCTCTGCCGTTTCGGTTGTCGTCGGCGCCGGTGTGCAGCCGGCCAGCAGAACCAGGACCAGCCATCCGGCCAGGGCCGTTCTCCATGCCTTTTTCATCTCCATCACCCTCTCGCATATGAATCCGGGATCACTACTTTTCTTAGACGTATCCGGCCACTGTTCGTTCCCGCAAAAAAGCCTGGATTCGCAGGGAATCCAGGCTTTTGCACATGCATATCGTTCTGATCAGATTTCGGGGATGTCAATCTCGATTTCGCGGCCCGCCGCAGCTGACTTGGCAATGCCGTCGATGATCGCCTGGTTGTACAGGATCTGGGCGGACGGAACCGGAGCCGACGTGCCGTTCTTGACCGCGTCCAGGAAGGTCCGGATTTTGAGGTCGAACAGCGAGACGCCCTTGGTGTCGATGATCGGGACCACGGTCTCGGTCTGCTCGCCGCAGACTTCGTGGTAGATCTTCATCGCGCCGCCGACCGTGCCGTTCCAGCAGTCGGTCGAGGGAATGCGCAGGCCGCCCTTGGTGCCGAAGATCAGGGTGTCGCCGGGGGTATCCATATGCATGGCCCAGGCAATGCGGAAGTCGAGGATGATGCCGCCCTCGAGGCGGACAAAAGCGGCGGCGAAGTCGTCAACGCCGAATTTCTTGGCATATTCCGGATGGCCGGTCTTGACGTAGTTGCTGTAGTTCGGGTCGGTGCCGAAGAAAGAGGACTTGTAGCCGGAGACGGTCAGCGGCTTGGGGTAGCCGATCGCGTTCAGGACCATGTCCAGGGAATAGCAGCCGATGTCGCCCAGGGCGCCGATGCCGGCGGTGTCTTGCTCGATGAAGGTGGTTCCGTAAGGTGTCGGGATGCCGCGCCGGCGGCCGCCGCCGGTCTGGATGTAGTAGATCTTGCCCAGGATTCCGGATTCGACGATCTTCTTGATCATCTTCATGTTCTCGTCGAAGCGGGGCTGGAAACCGATCGAGAGCACTTTGCCGCTCTTCTTCTCGGCCCGCATAACCTCGATCGCCTCTTCCGTGGTGACTGTGAACGGTTTTTCCAGCAGTACGTTGACGCCCTTGTTCAGCGCGTAGATTGCCGGGGCCGCATGCTGGCGGTTGTAGGTGCAGACGCTGACCGCGTCCAGCTTGAGCGACGCGTCATCGAGCATTTCCTTGTGGGAAGGGTAATCGGTCTTGACCCCATCGACACCGTGCTTCTTGAAAAAGGCTGCGGCCTTGCCGGGAATCAGGTCGGCAGCCGCCACGATCTCCACGTCCGGCTGGTTGAGATAAGCCTGGACATGGGCGCCGGCGATCCAGCCGGTCCCGATAAAGCCGATGCGCAGCTTCCGGCTGGCATCGATCGTCTTGACTTCCTGGTTCTCCTCGAACGCATTCAGTATCGACTTTTCATCCTTCATGTGTGGTTCCTCCTCATATTTGCTGGCAACTCTATTAGCTGCAGATGCCTTCGCACCTGTAAACCAAACCCGATCAAACGATGAACCGGCGCAGGTAATCGCTGCTGATGCGCAGGCTGTCAAACGGATCCCCCGGGCAGGTGTCCTGCTCGACGACATAATACCGGACGCCGCACTGCTCGGCCGTCGCGATGATCCCGGGCATGTTCAGGTTGCCCTGGCCGATTTCCGTAAAACGCGGCTCGTTGTCCACGACCGCCATATCCTTGAGATGCAGGATATCGATCCGGCCTTTGAGCTTTTCGATCCACCAGCGCACGTCGCCGCCGCCGCGCTGCACCCAGTAGGTGTCCAGGACAAAGGACGTCGTTTGGGGATCGAGCTCCGCGACAAGCTGCTCCATCAGGGTCTGCTGGCCCATTTTAGCGAATTCGAAGCTGTGGTTGTGGTAGGTGAATTTGAACCCGTGCCGGCTGATCTTTGCGGCGATGCCGTTGGCCAGCCGGATAAACGTCTCCAGCCCCTCGCGCGAGTCGCGGTAGGCGCCCGGCATGCCGCCGATGCCGATATTGGTTGTCCCGAGCGCCCGGTGGTTGGCCATCACGGCGTCGAGATCCGACAGCATCTGGTCCCAGCTGTCGTGCGTGCCGACAATCGACAAACCGTGCGCTCGCGCCAGGCGGCCGAATTCGTCATACGGGATCTTGCAGCCGGCGGTCTGCACCTCGTCATACCCCAGCGCCTTGATCCTGGCAAAGCTGGCCGCGATGGCGGCCGCGTCTGTCATCTGTTCCCGGATGGTATAAAGCTGAACACCATACTGTTTCATCATCTGAGCCAATCCTTTCGTCTAACCGCTGCCTCGGCAGTCGGTTGTCGCAAGCCGCGCTCACTTCTACACTAAAACAACGCCCCAGATTCGTCAAGAAAGATCCCGGCTATCTGGCACCACAACCAGTCTACGCGATCTGCCCCGTTCCGGCAAGGCTAACACGAGGATGAGCGTCCCGAATCCCGCGGCTCATGTTATGATAGAACCATAACGATATCCGCCTGGACGAGGTGACCGCTATGGAACGAAAACAGGATCCGCCCCATCGGGCGCTTGTGCTCTATTATGGCCTTGGCAGCCCGCAGCAGGAGTTCAAGCTGCGCCAGCTGCTCACAAGACTCGGCATCCGCTGGAAACGGGTGGATCCCCGGGAGCTGACACAGACGGTCGGCAGCCTGGCGGGATTGGACACGCCAGCCTCCGGACCAGCCCCGGATTCCGTCACGCCGCCGGCGGAGTCGATGATCGTGATGCACCAGCTATCAGACGACCAGATCAACACCCTGCTGGGCCAGATCCGGCAAAGCGGCCTGCGTATCGACCTGAAAGCCGTTGTGACCGAACACAACCGAGCCTGGACATTCCTGGACCTGGCCGCCGAGCTGCGTCGCGAGAACACCTTCATGCAGCGTTTCATGGCGCTGCGCAGCCTGGTCAAAAAGGGCGAAAACCTGCTGGATCAAAACCCGGCCAGCCCTGAGCTGACCCTGGCCCTGGCCGAAGCCAAGCGGCAGCTGGCCGCCGCCCAGGGCCCGGACGAGGTCGATATGCGTCTGTTCGCGGCCGCGGGACAGAAACTGGCCGTCTTGCTGCAGCAGCTGGAACCGGCAGGCCCTGGCCTTTGAATGCGTTTTGAGGTTGCAAAACCCGATCGAATCATTAAAATAATAACAGAAGCGGCGATCTTGCCGCTGTGCCAGTCACCAGGAGGTGCAAGGGATGGCAAACGACGTGTTTGGCGGTCTGGGCGGGCTCATGAAAG
>JAAYJD010000133.1 GCA_012523135.1 Clostridiaceae bacterium | reverse complement strand
GTTGTCTCCCGTGCTGACGGCGCCCGGCCAGTTCATGATGCCCCCGATGTTGGTGACGTTGTTGTAGCCCTGGCGCTGCAGAAAGCGGCAGGCCTGGCTGCTGCGGCTGCCGCTCAGGCAATAGACAAAAATCCTGGCGGCCTTGTTGGTCAGCTTCTGCTCGAGCTGCCAGGGCAGCTGGTCCAGCGAAACGTGCAGGCTGCCGGGAATATGGCCTTCCCGGTACTCCTCCCGGGTGCGGACATCGATCAGATGAATATCCTGGTCTTTATCGAGCGCCGCCTTGGCGTCGCGCATCGACATGGACGGACATGAGTTGCCGAATAAGTTGAACATAACACTCTCCTGCCTGTTTTTTATCATCATATCGGCTTTGCCGGCAGGATTCTGTGACAGTGTCACCCAGTCAGCGTCCCTCCATGAACCAGTGATTGTCGTCCCGGAAAAGATAGACCTCCTGGCCGTGGATCCGGCAGGTGTAGCGCATCCCGCTGCCGCCGACTTTCAGCGAAGCGGCCTGGCGGACATCGAGGATGCGGTCGATGCAGTAGCGCCGGCCATCCGCCCAGGTAATCGCGCGCGGCAGCAGCTGACCATGTTCGTCAAACTCCGCCAACACCCGTACCGTCACTTTATGCGCCATAAAAAACCACCTTCATATCAAACCTATGTTCTCTTTAATCATAGCGCAAAAGGAGGCTTCTGGCAAGAGCAAAAAAAGACCGGCTCCAGGGAACCGGTCTGTCAGGTCGTCGGGTTAGCTTCAGCGAACGGTGAAGCCCAGCGTGTTCTTCATGTAGTCGAGCGCGAACTGGGCGCTTTCCGGATTGAGTCCGGCCACGCAGTTGGCGGAAACCACGAAGTCCACCTTGAGGTCCTGGTTGGCCGCATGGTTGTAGAGCCCGATGGCATTTTGCAGCACGCAGATCTCGGTGGCAACACCGGCCAGTTCGATGACATCGTATTGGCGCACCATCCAGTCGATATCCGTCTGGTCCAGCATGTAGGATGACTTGGTCAGAGTTTCCAAGTCCATGTCGCCCAGCTTGCCGTACAGCTGCCAGCCTTCGCTGCCTTCAACGCCATGCAGGGGGAACAGCTTGCCCTCGGGTTGATTCTCCTGCCATCCGTCGGCATCGTGGGTATCCAGTGTGCACAGAACGTCGTTGTCTGCCTTTATAAAGGTCCTGACCCGGCTGATCAAGGCTTTCTCGATCGCCTGGGCCGGCTTGCCGGCGCTCAGGGCACCGTCATCGGCGACAAAATCGTTCTGATAATCAATGATCAGCAACAACTTCTTCATGCAAAAAAACTCCTCACATCACAATCTCAGATGTTTTATATCTCAGCCTATTTTAACACGCTGCTTGAGATAATATAACAACAATTTTGCGATGCGAAAACCTTTTCTTAGTCTGTTCACAAATATTTCCCAAAACAAACAAAAAAAAACGTTTTGAGCGCTTGTTTCTTGCGCAGTTTTCAAGCCAGGCCCTGCCGTTGGCTGCCGACCCTTCCCTATCCGCCCGGCAGCAGGTGCCAGAACCAGGCCGGCAGCGAGGTCAGCAGCTTGCCCAGCAGCAGGCCCAGCAAGACGCAAAGAAGGAACACACCCAGCGGCCGCATCCAGCGGTGATCCTGCTGGCTTTGCTCAAGCAGGTCCGCCTGGCCGGGTCTGCGGCTGCGTTCGCGGTGGATTTTCCTGTTGGCTGCGAATTTCCCGTCCGGGTCACGGATCCGGATGCCGATCAGGCTAAAGTCATCCGGCGCGCCCTTGTGCAGAGCGCGGTCCCGGATGCGTCCGATCCGCTGCACGAAAGCGTCCGGCGCGGCCAGGCAGGCGGCCAGCTCCTCATCGCTGAGCAGATCCGTGATGCCGTCGGTGGTCAATAATAAGACATCGTCCCGTTGCAGTCCGGTTCGGGACAGGTTGCCGTCCTCGGCCCTTATCTCGCCGTCCTGCATGCCCAGCCAGCGGGTCAGGTGGCGGACATCGTCCGTCCAGGTCACGTCGTCCCGGGTCAGCCGCGTCAGGCTGCCGTCCCGATACAGGTAGGCCCGGCTGTTGCCGACGCTGAGCGTGTAGGCCGACTGGTCGTGCAGCAGGATGGCGGTCAGCGTCGTTCCGCCGATCAGGCCTGGGTCCTGGTCCAGCAGCTGGCCGATCGAGCGGTTGGCCTGGTCCAGGTAGGTGCGAGCCCAGGCAAAAAAATCCTGCTGCACCGGCAGCCGTTCGCTGAACGCGCCCAGCAGCGCCAGGGCCGTTTCGGCCGCCCGCGCGCCCTGCTCCGCCCCATCGAGTCCGTCGGCGACGGCAAACAGCTGCAGCGGGTCGTCCTGGGCCGCGGAGCGCACCAGGGAAGCGCGCTGGCCAGTGTTCACCAAGCGGCCGAACGCATACACATTGTCGCTGTTCAGGTTGCGTGACCGGCCCTGCTCCAGGCAGGCGGTTGCGATCGACCGGATCACGCCGGATACACCCTTCGTCATGGGGCATCACCCCAGACAAACGCATGCAGGCCCGCCTTTTGCTGTTCCCAGCTGACCGTCAGCCGCCAGGGCTCGTCCTGCTGGGCAAAAAGGCCTTCTCCGGGCACGCGCAAGACCGGCTCATCTGCCGGGTAAATCAAGAATTGCCCGGCCAGTTTTGCCATTTCAAAAACACTCATGTTGGTTGCGCAGTCATCGAGGCCCTCGTCCAGAAGCTGCAGCGCGATCAACGGGGAACGGCAGGCTAAAAGCGTTAACCCGGTCAGGACCGCGTGGGTGCGGGGGGTGCGCGTCTCATCCAGAAATGGCTCGTCGAGGCTGGCCCAGACGGATACCTGGCGGCCATCGAGCCGCTGCGGCTCGTTTGAGACGGAGAGGGACTGGCCGACGCAACGTCGCGCCGCATCCGGGCTTTCCAGCAGAGCCGTCACCTCGGCCTCGCGGACCGTGAGGGACAAGCCGCCCAGCCGGTCGGCCAGCGCCGGAACTGCGGCCAGGTCGAACAGGACGAAACGCTGGATATCCAGGCCCAGCGTCTCATTGCAGGTGTTGACCAGGTGGCCGATGCCGCCGTAGGCAAAGGCGCTGGCAAGGGGCTCCGGCTGGCTGCGCCCGCGCAGCGCGGTCTGACAGGAGCCCAAAACCGCGGCCAGGCGGACAGACTGCCGGCGCCTGTCGCAGGACACGACCAGGATACCGGCGGGCGAATGCTGCTCCAGACCGACCAGCAGGATATTTTCAACCTGCGGGTCTTTCCGGTCGATCCGGATGATGGGAAAATCAGGATGGAACGACAAGGCCTGGCCCGGTGCTCCGGGAGACGGCGGTTCCGTGTCCCAGGCGATTTCCGGCAGGGCTTCCGCTTTCACGAGGGGGATGTCCACCGGCTGCGGCCGGTCCAGCAGGAGCAGGCCGTAAAACACAAGTCCGGTCAGCAATCCGACGATGACCAGCAGCCAGGTGCCCGCTTGACGGGCCGCCCGGCGCAGGCGGACGTGGGCAGATGGGGACGCGGCGTGCTGCTTCACGGGCCTCACCGCTCAGATCGGCGTTTGTCTCGAAACAGCTTCCCGATGACCATTTGCATGACCGATACGATCACGGCCAGGATCAGGGCCGCCCAGAAACCGCTCAGCGAGATGCCGCCGACCAGCGCGTCGACCAGCATCACGAGCAGCGTGTTGATAACCAGGCTGAACAGCCCCAGGGTCAGGAGGGTCAGCGGCAACGTCAGGAGCTTGATCACGGGACGGATGAGCGTGTTGACAAACCAGAGGATCAGGCCGGCGGCCACGACGACCAGCGGCTCGCTGTACTGGATCATATCCGGCAACAGGATCTGCATCAGGAAAATGGCGGCTATGCAGGCGATCAGGTTAACCAGCAGCTTCATGTCCGGTCTCTCCTCGTGTCGTATGCTGGCTGTATTGTAACATATCCGCCAGCGGCCTGCACAAACGTCAGGAGCGGGCGATCAGGACGGCCTTGTGCACGCCCGGCAGCGCCGTGACCTGGTCGACGACGGACATGCTGGCCTCGCGCAGCCGGACCATCAGGACCAGGTCGATCATGCCGTCTGTTTCCTGGCGGCTGACTTCTTCGCCCTTGAGTTCCAGAAGCAGCGGTTCAAGCGCTGCCAGCGCCGACGGGTCGCACCGGATCACGAAGCGGTAGCTTTGCCGGGCCAGGCGCCGGTTCAGGACCAGGGCGCCAAGGGCGAACCCCAGGCCGCTGACCAGCAAGACAGGACCCGCGAAGCCCAGGCCGGTCAACAGTCCAGCCAGGAGTGCGGCGCCGACAAAGATCAGGTCGCGCCTTTGGCGAATCACGGTGCGGAAATGCAGCAGGGCCAATAAGGCGATCAAAAACAGCGGCATGGCCGGCCACTGGGCCGCCTGGTGCACGACCAGGGCGCTCAGCAGTGTCGTCGGCAGGAGCGTCGTCAGCAGCGGCCAGCTGTCCGCGTCCGGCAGGCCCTGGCTGTAGAGGCGGTAAAACAAGCTGACAAACAGCCCGCTCAGCGCCGCCGCGGCCAGCAGCAGCGCGAGATACAGCGCCGGCCGCTCCTCAGGAGAGACCAGAGCCGGCAGATAGACCAGGCTGGCGCTAATCACGGTCGTCACGGCCGTGATCCTTGAGACGCCGCTCGATGGCCCTGTCCGCCTGCTTCCTGGCTTCGCTGTCGCGCTTGTCAAAGCTCTTTTTGCCCCGGGCCAGGCCCAGTTCCACCTTGACCCTGCCGAATTTGAAATACAGCTTGGTCGGTACCAGGGTTAGGCCCTGCTGGCGCACCAGTCCGAACAGGCGCAGGATCTCGCGTTTGTGCATCAGCAGGCGCCGGTCGCGCAGCGGGTCGTGGTTGAAGCGGTTGCCCTGCTCGTAGGGGCTGATGTGCATCCCGTAGACGAACAGTTCGTTGCCTTGGATGACCGCGTAACAATCCCGCAACGCACATCGACCTTGCCGAATC
>JAAYJD010000132.1 GCA_012523135.1 Clostridiaceae bacterium | reverse complement strand
GATAGGTTATGCTGGAAGAGAAGATGCTGGCCCAAAAAGCCTGGGCTGTCGTGGGTGCAAACCAGAATCCCGACAAATACGGCTACATGATTTTCGATAAACTCAAACGCAAAGGCTATCGTGTCTATGCGGTAAACCCGCGTTATACGGCCATTGACGCCGACCCCTGCTACGCCAGCCTGGCCGCGTTGCCGGAGCGCGTCAGTGTGGTCAACATGGTGGTGTCGCCTCAGGCCGGCAAGGCCTATCTGGAGGAAGCTGCCAGGTTAAGCATCCCGTACATCTGGTTTCAGCCCGGGACCTTCAGCGAGGAACTTGGAGCGCTGGCTGACCGGTTGGGTCTGGAATATGTACAGGCATGTGCCCTGGTCGCGACCCGCTGACCATCAGGCAGGCTTGGCCTGGTAACGGAAAATGTCGCTGCCGAGCGGTACGCCGAAATGGCCGGCCACCAGGGGGCACTTGGCTTTGAGCAGAAAGAACATGTCGCGCGGCACATCCGACAACCCTTCGTAGTTGCCCTGACCTTTGCTGATGACGATGTCCGCATGCCACAGCAAGTCGGCAAACTCCGGCGTGATGTCTTCCAGAATCGTTCCCGGCGAATCACAGCCGCTCTCGATCAGGCGGGTGCAGGATTCCAAACCGGACAACCGGGCATCTTCCAGGGTCGCGTCGTTGATGATTGGCTGGCTTTTGACGGCGTAATAAACCGCGGCCGGATGCAGTTGTTCGGCCAGCAGACGGTCAAAAACGCTCTCGCCGGCGTTGTCGCCGATGATCAGGATGGTTTTGGCATCGCGAAGCCGTTCGGAGAGCGCGTCCAGATCGCAGATGGCCATGGGCTGATCCAGGCGATCCAGAATCGCCTGCCCGATCTCGATGTCCGCATAGATCGCGGCATCGATCAAGTTGCCTGCGGCCGCGGCCTTGACCGCGGTCAGGAGCGGATTATCACTTGCCATGACCCGGGCGCGGGCTTGGTCGTACAGGTCAAGCGCGGCCTGGATGTGCGTGAGCTTCATCTCGCGGTAGGGATCAGCTGAGCCGGTAAGCTGCTGGATCCGCCGGTGAATTGCCCGGGCCAGCTGGGGCGATGTGGCGTAACGCTTGTAATCGGACAGGCAAGCCAGGGCGGCGTCCATGATCGCCTGCTCATGGCCGGCATCCAGAGTCGTCAGCCTGGTCGCTTCGAGCGACTGGCGCAGCAGGCAGGGCAGACACTCCAGTGTCAGTTTCATCGGGGAATACCTCCTGTTTCACAGCGACGTCATTGTAGACCGCCCGGTCAACGCTTGTCAAATCGAACCGGTCGCGCGGCGCACTTGAAAGCGCTGCTCCGGCACGGTATAGTGAAGCCAGGCTGCCAATGGCCACCCGGCAGCAGGAGGACCCGTGACTGACAGGCTGACTTACAAGCAGGATCTGACCCACTGCGGTCTCAAGAAAACCCGCCATCGCTTGGTCATTTTAGATATTCTGGACCACAGCGACCAGCCTGTGACGGCTGAGCAGATTTTCGCCAGATTGCAGGACCGCCGGATCGCGATCAATTTGTCCACCGTGTACCGGACACTGGACACGCTGGTGCTGAACAAGCTGGTCACCCGGCTGAGCATCACCCAGGACGGACGCGCCCTGCATGAGTATAACCGCCGGGTTCACCGTCACTACCTGGTCTGCCAGGGTTGCCGCAAAATCATCCCGATCGACGGCTGTCCGCTGGCCGATTACAGCCGTCAGCTGGAACAGGAAACCGGCTTCCAGATCAGCGGCCACAAGCTCGACCTTTACGGCTTTTGTCCGCAATGCCGGCAGCAGCATCCGGAGGGGCAGAGAACAGCCCATGCATCAGACCCGAAATCCCAAGCCAACTGCGAAGATTAGACCGCCGGCCGGCCGATTGGATTGGTAACACAGGTGCCAATATTACAGCAGGCTTACAAAAGTTTTAATATTTCTCTTGATTTGCTTCAGCAAGGGTGTTAATATAAGGATGAATCTATTTTCGGGTTGATTCCCGGATAAAAAACCGCCGAACCAAGTACTTTGACAATCGAATACGAATTGGCAGGATGTAATCTTCCATATTCCGCCGTATGGATGAACATCTGAAAAAGGTACCCCAGGTGAAAGCCTGGTTCGCAAAGCCGAGAGTCTACGAAACCCTCCAAGGGGTTTTATGACCGTCCGGTTGCCATGACGTTTCATTCGATTGTTCTTATCTATTTTTGCGCACACAAAGTGATTGTTACTATCGTTTAAGG
>JAAYJD010000020.1 GCA_012523135.1 Clostridiaceae bacterium | reverse complement strand
CGTGCTGTCAGGAGATCGCTGCCTGCTCTACTGGTTCAAGGCAAACCGGACGGCTTCTGCCCAGCGCAATCAAATCGAGGACTATCTGCGGCAGCAAGCCGGCAACAAGCTTTGTTTTGCCTTGTCTAAGATCATGCACAGGCCGGAAGAGCTTCATCCGCAGTATGTCGCCCTGAAGACCGATATCGTGTTACGCCGGCAAGTTGAGTACACCTTGCCGATTACGACGCAAATCAGTTTGACCAATGATCTGCAGGCCAACAAGCCCGAGGCATGTGCCAGCATGCTGCACGAGGTTCAGGAAACAACGGATCCGGCGTGTGTCATGTCCTTCCTGCTGCGCCTGGCGGCGGATTATGATGTTGAGCAAAAGGAAATCAAGGAACAATATAACCACTTTCTGGCTTGCCGTGACAAAGACGCCAAGTGGGCCACCATCGAACAGACGATCCGCCAGTTGTGCACCTTGATCGATGAAGTCCGTCACGAAAGCACCTACCACATGGGCAAGCTCATCCGCAGCTACATCGACGAGCATTACGCAGACCAGAACCTGAGCATGAAACAGCTGGCTGATCTGTCCGGCATGCACCGCACTCAGCTCTCCAAGATGCTCAAAACACAGCTGGGGATGACCTTTTCCGATTATCTGCAGACCTTGCGCGTCAGCAAGGCGATTGAGCTGATGCAGCAGACCCGCACGCCCCTGTCCGCCATCGCCGAAGCGGTCGGCTACATCAACTACATCACGTTCAAGAACGCATTTGTCCGCGTCAAAGGCACGACCCCGCGCATTTACCGCCAGGCGGATTAACCCGAACGGACCTTTACAGGCGCTGGATCGCACGCTATACTCGGATTATGTCTTAATTTGTCTGACAACCTACAATTTGGGAGGTATCCATGCCGGTCAAGCCGATCGAACGGGTCCATGTGGGCGACGCGGTTTTCGTCCAGCTGAAAAACCTGATCCTGAGCGGAGAATGGGCGCCCGGGTCGCGCCTTCCGGCAGAGCTTGCGCTCAAGGAGCAGTTCGGCGTCAGCCGCATGTCGATCCGGTCCGCCCTGGAGCGTCTCAAGAGCCTGGGCCTGATCGAGGCCCGCCAGGGCAGCGGCACCTATGTGCGCGAAGAAAACCAGGCGGCCTTGTTTGACGCGATCATCCCCGTCTATGTCCAGGGCAACCGCGACATGATCGAAATCCTCGAATTCCGCCTGGCGATCGAGTGCGAAGCCGCCCGGCTGGCCTGCCTGCGCATGGACACGCGCGAGATCGGCCGGCTGAAGCGCCTGTACGAAAAGATGCGCCAGGCGGTCAACGATCCGGACGAGGCGGCACGTCTCGACCTGGATTTTCACCTGCAGATCGTTAAGCTTTCGCAGAACCGCTACTTCTACCAGGTCGAGCAGATTCTGCGCGACATTTTATCTGTCAATTTTCGCAAGGTCATCGAGGCCATCGGGCCGGATATCGGCATCCAGTTTCATGAGCTGATCCTGGCCGCCTTTGCCGAACGCGAACCGGAACGCGCCTACAGCCTGATGAAAACGCATCTTCAACGCACGATCGATAAAATTCGGGAATACCGGACTGCCACGGCAAGTCATCATCAAAATCAGGAGGGATTCAATGCTTGATTCAAATCAACAGGCCCGGATCGAAGACCTGGCCTGGAAAATCCGCTATCACATCATCGAGATGACCGGGGTCGGCAAAGCCGGGCACATCGGCGGGTCTTGCTCGGCCGCGGACATCGTGGCGGCTCTGTACGGCTGGAAAATGAAGCACGACCCCCAGAACCCGCATTGGCCGGAACGGGACCGCTTTGTCATGAGCAAAGGCCACGCGGCGCTCGCCCAGTACGCGGCCCTGGCGGCCTGTGGCTACTTTCCCGAGGCTGAACTGAGGCACGTCAAGAAGCTGAACGGCATGCTGCAGGGCCACCCCGACCTGCGCCGCACCCCGGGCATTGAAGCCAACAGCGGCTCGCTCGGCCAGGGCCTGTCGATCGGGGTCGGCATGGCGCTCGGGCTGCGTCTCGACCATCTGGAAAGCAAAGTTTTCGTCATGCTGGGCGACGGCGAACTGGCTGAAGGGCAGGTCTGGGAAGCGGCGATGGCCGCAGCCAACTTCAAGCTGGACAACCTGGTCGGCTTGCTCGACTGCAACCGCATCCAGGCGACCGGCGAGATCGCCCAGCGCTTCAACACCTACCCCTTCACCGAAAAGTGGCAGGCCTTCGGCTGGCAGGTTATTGAGATCGACGGGCACGATGTCGCGGCGGTCTGCGCCGCCCTGGAGCAGGCCGATCAGGTTTCGGGCCGCCCGACCATGATCGTCGCCCATACGGTCAAGGGCAAAGGCATCCCGTTTGCCGAAAACACGGCGGCCTATCACAACGGCATCCTGACAGAAGACCTATACCGTCAGGCGCTGGTTGACCTGGAACAGAAGCGGAGGGACGAAACATGCTGTGGTTGAATCAACGGAAAGCCTACGGCGAAAGCCTTGTCAGGCTGGGACGGCAGAACAGCCGGGTCGTCGTGCTCGAAGCCGACCTGGGCAAATCGACGATGAGCTGCTTTTTCCAGGATGCGTTCCCGGAGCGCTATTTTGAAATGGGCATCGCCGAAGCCAACATGATCGCGACGGCAGCGGGCCTCAGCCTGACCGGTAAAATCCCGTTCGCGGGCTCCTTTGCCGTTTTCGCCACCGGCCGCGCCTATGACCAGATCCGGACCAGCATCTGCATCCCCGGCCTCAACGTCAAGATCTGCGGGTCCAGTGCCGGCCTGTCCGACTTCGGTGACGGGTCGACGCACCAGAGCATCGACGATCTGGCCCTGATGCGCGTCCTGCCCAACATGACGGTCCTCTCGCCGGTCGATGCCGTCGAGACCGAAAAGATGGTCATGGCGATGGCCGAACACGACGGTCCGGTCTATTTGCGTGTCTGCCGCAACGATCTGCCGGTCCTGACCGACCCCGACGTGCCCTGGCAAATCGGCCAGATCACGGAAGTGAAACCCGACGGCGACATCGCCCTCCTTGCGACCGGCGTCATGGTGTCTCTCGGGCTGGAAGCGGCCGAACAGCTTGCCCGCGAAGGTATCCGCCTCAAGGTTGTCAACATCAGCACGATCAAGCCGCTGGATGCCGACCGGCTGGTCGAGGTGCTCAGGGGCTGCCGGGCTTTCGTGACCGCCGAAGAACACAGCGTGATCGGCGGCCTGGGCAGCGCGGTGCACGAAGCACTGTCCGGCCGGCTCAATTTGCCCTCGGCCATGATCGGGATCGCCGACCAGTTCGGCACTTCCGCCTACAACTGGCAGGAACTGCTGGCGCACTATGGGCTGACAAGCGAAGCGATCGCCAAGGCGGCCATGCGCCTGGACCGGGAGACCGCCCGATGAAAGCCCTGGTCTACACCGCACCCGGCGTTCTGCAGCTGCAGGAACGGCCGGTACCGGAGCCGGGACCTGGCGATGTCCGCATCCAGGTGCGGGCCAACGGTATCTGCGGCTCGGACGTCCAGGGCTACCTTGGCAAGACCGGCCGCCGCATCCCGCCCCTGGTCATGGGCCACGAGTTTTCCGGCCAGGTCGATGCCGTCGGCGCCCGGGCCAGCCGTTTCAAGCCCGGCGACCGCGTCATCGCCTACCCGGCCCTCACCTGCGGCCGCTGTCCGGACTGCCAGTCCGGCCTGCAGCACCGCTGCCGCTACAAGACGTTCCTCGGGGCCATGAGCCAGGATGGTTCCATGGCCGAGTTCATCTGCCTGCCTGAGCAGCTGCTCCTGCCGCTGCCGGCACCTGTATCGTATGAAGTCGGCGCGCTGACCGAGCCGCTGGCCGTTGCCTGGCGGGCTGTCTGCCAGGCGGGCGACCTGGCCGGCAAGACCGTCCTGATTGTGGGTGCGGGGACAATCGGGCTGCTCGCTCTCCAGGCTGTGCGCCTGAAAAACCCGTCCCTGGTCCTGGTCAGCGAGATCAGCCCCGCGCGTTCCGAACTGGCCCGCCGGCTCGGTGCCGACGATGTCGTCAATCCGGCCCAAACATCCCTCCCCGCCTGGCTCGCCGGACATGGCGCGGATGCTGGCATCGACGTGTCGATCGAGGCCGTTGGCCTGTCGCGCACCGCCGCCCAGGCCCTGGACGCGCTCAAGCCGGGCGGCACCAGCGTCTGGATCGGCAACCACCAGCGCCAGATCGAATGCGACATGCAACGCATCGTCACCCGGGAACTGACCATCCGCGGGACCTACATCTACAGCCCCGCCCAATTTGCCCAGGCCCTGGGCCTGCTGGCCGATGGCAAGATCCAGACAGATCCGCTGATCAGCGACCGGCTCTGCCTGGCCGAAGGGCCCGAAGCGTTCCGGTTCCTGGCAAGCGACCCGGAAAACCACCTGAAAGTCATGCTGTTGAACCCTTAAGCACGTTAGGAGGATCTCATTGTGTCATACCTGGATGAATTGTTTGCCCTTCATGGAAAAGTTGTCCTGCTGACCGGCGCGGCCGGCGGGATCGGCCGCGCCCTGGCGGAAGGTCTGGCGTCTGCCGGTGCCCGCATGGTGCTGGCGGACCTGGATCTGGCTGCCGTGCAGAAGCTGGCCGACGAACTGCCTGGCGATGATCATGTGCCGGTCGCCCTTGATGTCAGCAAAACCGGGCTGCTTGAGCGGACGATCGACGATGTTCTGGCCCAGACCGGCCGGATCGACGTCCTGGTCAACTGCGCCGGCATCAACAAGCGCGAAGGCCTGCTGGATGTTTCGGAAGAGACCTATGACCGCATCATGGCGGTCAACCTGAAAGGCGTCTTCTTCCTGACCCAAACGGTCGTCAAAAAGACCCTGATGAGAACCGGCGGCCGCATCATCAACATCGGCTCCTACAACTGCACCAGCATGCTCGGCGGGGTATCGGTCTACGGAGCCAGCAAGAGCGGCGTCGCCGCCCTGACCCGCTCGATGGCCATCGAGTGGGGCAAGTTCAACATCACGGCCAACTGCATCGCGCCTGGCCACATCCTGACACCGCTCACGGTTCCCACCTGGGAGCATCCGCAGCGATCCGCCTATCTGCGCGAGCGCATCACCCTGGGCAGGCCGGGCAACCCGGACGAACTGATCGGGCTGACGCTGCTTCTGGCCTCCGACGCCTCCGGATACATGACCGGCCAGCTCTACAACGTGGATGGCGGCGCCCTGGCCGGCGGCCAGCCCTGGCCCTACGACACAGCCTACTGAGCGTCAGGTCTGGCCGTACCGCGAGGCGCTTTCGATCATCTGCAGATAATTGGCTTCGGTGCGCGGCGACAGCGGCACGTTGATCGGCGCCGCGGTTGGCATCAGGATGAAGCCGCCGCCCGCCTTGGCGTCTGCCATCGCCTGACGGACCAGCGCGTCAATCCGCGCCGGGTCGGCGTTTTCCAGCTCATGCAGCTCGAGGTTGCCCAGCAGGCAAAACTGCCGGCCATAGCGGCGCTTAATCTCAGCCAGCGGGATATCCCCGTCCGGCGGCGGTTCCAGGGGATCCAGGGCCAAGGCCTCGGTCTCGGCAAACTGGTCGATGACCGCACCGATCCGCCCGTGACAGTGGATGCGCGGAATCGCGCCGGCCTGCCGGATCTGGCGGCAGACCGGGATCAGGTACACCGTGACCAAATCCCGGAAGAGCTCCGGTGGCAAAAAGGGCGGCGTTGCGTATTCCGGTCCGCAGATCCGGACGACCACGTCCCGGACGTCATGGGCCAGGATCTGCCTGAGCCGCTCTTGCTGGCGTTCGAAGAGCGCGTCCAGAAAAGTGCGGGTCAATTTGGTCTCTGTCCGGGCTAAAACAAGAAAATCCGCCATGCTGAACAGCTCGGCCGCCTCGCAGATCGGATCCGGAATGGAAAGCATCATCAAGCCGTGTCCGCCCAGCTGGCGGGCCCGGTCGTCAAAAGCCGTGAAATTGACTTTGGCGGGTTCGTATGGCAGGGACAGGTAAGCGGCAATGTCTTCGGGTTCCTGCAAAAAATGGCGCAGTTTCCAGACCGTGTGGATGGCATCGTCCGATCGCAGCAGCTGTTCCAGCACGCCCTTGCCGGTGTGGAGCCGGGTGCGTGTCATAACGCTCTTCCCTTCGCACCAGGTCGTGACCTCGCGAAACGGCTCGGGCGCTTCGATCCAGTCCGGGCCGGACATGTACAGGCAATCGGTGCGGGCGCGGATCTCATCCATCAGGCGCGCGTAGGACGGCTCGCGGTTTTCCCAGGCATCCGGGTTGTGACCGACCAGCTCGTAGGTCGAGACCGGGATGCGGTCAACCGGCTCGTGCCGGAAGCTGCGCAAGAGTCGCTCTTTGGAATCCATCGTTTTCAATCCCTCAGCAGAAGATAGTTCTGCACGTTATGCACGGCGTTGCCCTGCAGGTAGGCACGCGGCACGCGCCTGCCAATCAGGCAAGTGACCTCGTAATTGACCGTGTCCAGCCAGTCGGCGACATCGTCCACCGTGACCGATTCCGGTCCGTTTCCGTTTGTGGGGCCAAACAGGACGACCGGGTCGCCGACCTTGACCGGCGGATCCTGGATATGACTGACATCGACCATGCAGGTATCCATGCAGATCCGGCCGACCACCGGGGCTCTTTGGCCATGAACCAGGACCTCGGCCCGGCCGCTGAGCCGGCGCGAATAACCGTCCGCGTAACCGATCGGGATCGTGACGATGGCGCTGTCGCGTTCTGTCGTGAACAGGCGCCCGTAGCTGACAGAGCGGCCGGCCGGCAGTTCCTTGGCTAGGATGACACTGGTTTTCAGCGTCATGGCAGGCTGCAATTCAGGCCAGGCATCCGGACAGCCGGGCGGCACCATGCCATACAGAATCAGCCCGGGGCGCACCATGTCCAGGTGCATGGCCGGAAAGCGCATCGTCGCAGCGCTGTTGCAGACATGCTTGAGGGGGATCGGCAGACCGATCCGGTCCAGTTCGCGGCTGATGCTCATGAACTGCTCGAACTGCTGCCAGGTGTAGCCGTCATCCGCTTCATCCGCACTGGCGAAGTGCGTGTAGAGCCCTTCGACCACGATGCGCGGCAGCGCGCGGATCCAGCCGATCTCCTTGACCGCCTGGTAACCGGCCAGGAAACCGACGCGGCCCATGCCCGTGTCGACCTTGATGTGGATGCGGGCCTCGGTGTCCAGATCCTGCGCGGCGGCCGACAAGGCCTGGGCCAGGTCGCGGCTGTAGACCGTCTGGGTGATCTGGTGGGTCAGGATTTCCCGCGCGCGGCGCGGGTCGGTGTAGCTGAGCACCAGGATCGGTGCGATGACGCCGGCCTGGCGAAGCTCGATCGCCTCATCCAGCATGGACACGGCCAGACGGCTGACCCCGTTTTGCAGCAGCACCTGGGCGACCGGGAAGACGCCGTGCCCGTAGGCGTCGGCCTTGACAACGCCCATCACGTCGCAGCTGCGTCGGACTTTTCCGCGGATCAGGCGCGCATTCGCGGCCACCTGGTCCAGGTCGACCTCCGCCCAGGAGCGGGTTAACAAGTCACGGCCCTGCCGGAGCCAGATCGTCTCGCGCTGATCAGACATCTTCGACTTCCCATCCGATCCTGCGCATGGCAGAACCCAGCTTTGTCAGAACGTCCCGGGGCAGCATCGCCCGGCGGCCCTTGTCCCGGGCCGCCAGATCCGCGGCCAGCCCATGCAAGTACACCGCCGCGCCGGCCGCCTGCCAGCCGGGCAGGCCCTGGGCCAGGAATCCGGCAAGCAGCCCGGTCAGCACGTCGCCGCTGCCGCCGCGGGCCAGTCCATCCTGGCCGGTCGTGTTCAGCCAGCAAGCGCCCCCCGGATCGGCGATCACCGTGCAGGCGCCCTTGAGCACAACGAGGCAGCCGGTGCGGGCCGCCAGCGTCCGGGCGGCCGCCAGCCGGTCGGTCTGGTCGATGTCTGGAGCCAGGCGGCGGAACTCGCCGGGATGCGGGGTCAGAACAGCGGCTTCAAGGCCATGCTCTGTCCGTGCCCGGAGCAGCGGCTGGTAACGCTCGGGTTCGCGGCTGATCTCGTTCAGGGCATCCGCGTCGATAACCAGGCGGCGGCTATGCCGGATCAGCAGCTCGAGCAGCTGGCCCAGCCAGGCCGGCCGGCCGATTCCGGGGCCAATGGCCGCAGCCTGGACATTTTCCAATATCGGCAGGACAACCTGCGCCAGGTCTTCTTGTCTCTCCAGTGGCAATTGGAGCGCTTCCGGACAGGCGCTCACAAGGGCCGGCGCGATGGCGACGGGCAAAGCCAGCTGGAGCAGTCCGATTCCCGAGCGACCGGCAGCTTCGCCGGCCAGGGCCAGGGCGCCGGGCATCTGGAGCGATCCTCCGGCCAGCAGGACCTTACCAAACAGGCCTTTATGCGCGTCCGGCGGGCGGGCGGGACACCAGGGGCGCAAAAGGTCCCCGGTCAGCCAGATGACCGGCGGAACCAAAAGGCCGTCGAGAACGCGGTCGGTCAGCGCCGCGTCGACGCCGATCGGGTCGATGACGATTTGGCCGGCCAGAAAATGGCCCGGTGCCGCGCAAAGGCCGATCTTGGGCCGGATAAAGCTGACCGTCCAGTCTGCCTGGATGGCCTGCTCCGCCGCGCAGCCGCTGTCCGCGTCCACTCCGGACGGGATGTCGATCGCGACGACGAGATGACCCCGGGCACGCGCCCGGGCGATGTTTCGACTGAGCGCCCGGGCCTGGTCAGGCAGGCCGCGCGCGGTCTGGAAGCCGGTGCCAAAGAGGCCGTCCAGGATAAGTCCCGGCCGCTCCAGCTCAAAATCCGCCTCGATTGGCGCTCCTGCCTCATGCCCCAACTTAAGCCAGGCCTGACGGTTCGCTTCGGCTTCGGGCGGCAGTGTCGCGTCGGGATCCAGCTGGCGGCAGGCCACCGGCCAGCCCAGGGCAGCCAGCAGCCGGGCACTGGCAAACGCGTCGCCGCCGTTTTGCCCGCGGCCACAAAGGACTAAAACCGGCAAGGTCTTCTGGTTTTGCGCATCTGCCAGCTGGCGGCATAGCCTGACAACCGCGTGTGCGGCAGCCTCCATCAGCTGGATGAGGGGCAGCCCGGTCTGCCGCTGCCAGGCCGCGTCGATCGCCCGCTGTCCGGCCGTTCCGATCAATCTCATCGCTTCCGCCTCCTTGCCGCTGCATATCAAAGCCATTATAGCACGATCCCGCGAGGGCAGATTGGGTCCGAACGGGTAAAAAAAAGACGCTTGCGCGTCTTTGGTTTGCTAATTTTTCCTGGCTTCAGAGATGCTTGTCCAAAATGGCGGCCAGCTCTGCATACGGCCGCGCGCCGACCAGTCGTTCGACAACTTGGCCCTTCTTGAGAACATAGAGCGTGGGGATGCTCATGACCCGGAATTGCTCGGCCAGGTCGCTCTCTTCGTCGACGTTGACTTTGCCGACAACAGCGCGTCCTTTGTAATCTTCCGCCAGCTTGTCGATGGTCGGGGCCACCATGCGGCAGGGGCCGCACCAGACCGCCCAAAAATCAATCATGACAGGCTTGTCGCTCTTCATGACGAGTTCATCAAAATTGTCGGACTTAATTGTCAGCGCCATATGAACCTCCAGTAAATATGCCCGCAAAAGGGGCGTTTCGTGTTGTCCTGATCATAGCTTTGCCGGCTTTTGCGTGCAGTAACTTGAGTTACATGCCCATGACCTGTCTGTCAGGTCGCCAGGGACGATAAATCAAACGGGGTCTCCTGGTACACATAGTAGTTCAGCCAGTTGGCGAAAAGCAGGTATGCCGAACTGCGCCAGATGACCACCGGCGGTTTTCCTGGATCGTCATGCGGAAAATAGTTGACGGGCACCTCGATCGCCAGACCGCGTTCCGTATCGCGCGCATACTCATACTTCAAGGTCAGCGGGTCGTATTCCGAATGACCGGTCAGGAATATCTGCCGGCCCTTGAGGTCTGAGACCGCGTAGACACCGGACACTTCGGATTCCGACAGGATGCGCAGCTCGGGAACCTTTTCGATGTCGGACCGGCGCACTTCTGTATGGCGTGAATGGGGCACATGGAAGACATCGTCGAAGCCGCGGAACAGCTTGACCGGCCGGGTCCAGCTGCGGCTGTGGGCGAAGACGCCGAACATTTTCCGGGGCAGGTCATACTTGGGGATGCCGTAGTGGTGGTAAAGCCCCGCCTGGGCGCCCCAGCAGATGTGTAAGGTCGAATAGACGTGCGAACGGCTCCAGTCCATGATTTCGGCAAGTTCCGGCCAGTAGGCCACCTCTTCGAAAGGCATCAGCTCGACCGGCGCGCCCGTAATGATAAAGCCGTCGTAGCGCCGGTCTTTCACCTGGTCAAAGGTTTCGTAGAACTTGGTCAGGTGTTCCGTCGACGTGTTGCGCGGGTTGTAGCTTGCCGTATAGATCAGGTCAACATCGACCTGCAGCGGCGTATTGCCCAGCAGGCGCAGCAGCTGGGTTTCCGTGACAATCTTATTCGGCATCAGGTTCAGGATCAGGATGCGCAGCGGCCGGATATCCTGGCTGTACGCCCGGTTCTCGTACATGACAAAGACGTTTTCCTGTTCCAGAACGCCGGCGGCCGGCAGGTTGTCAGGTATTTTTATCGGCATCGATACCCTCCTCGCTCATGTGGCGACGGCGATGGCAATCACCGTACTGTTCACCAGTATTGCACGTTCGCGCCGCTTGTCAAGAGCGATCAGCGGATGAATTCCTGCAGGATGGACTGGGGCGGAACCAGGGAAAGGTCGGCCTGGGGCAGACGGGTGCAGGCCGCCAGCAGCTCGCGGGCTTCCTCGACCGCCTGAGGCAAATCGGCGTACCCCTTTTCATTATGGATATAGACCGACGGCGGCAGGGTTCCCTGCTCCCAGCGCACGAGCGATTCCCGGATTCTGGCGGCGGCCAGCGGCGGCACGATGCAGAATTCATAGGGCAGGCAGGAATTGATGTACAGGTCGGCACGCGCCAGGTAAGGCGGGAAAAAGTGCTCTTCCGTATGGTCGATCATCGGCCAGTAATCGATGGTCGACAGGGCGGTCGAACCCCGGTGAAGGACATCGCGGGAGATGCGCCGGAGCATGCGCAGATCGCGGCTGCCCAGCAGCTGGCGGCCGTCCAGGAACGTGCTCCAGGGCATGATGAAAATCCCGAAAACATGCTGTTTGGGCAGATGGCCGATGATCTGGTCGGACAGGCCGTGCAGGCCTTCGATGACAACCAGGTCCTTCTCATCCAGGCGCAGAATTTTGTTCGGCTCGAAAACGCGCCGGCGTCTGACAAAATCGAACGTCGGCAGCCGCACCGTCTCTCCGTTAAACATATGGGTGAAATCGCGGATCATAGCCTCAGTGTCCAGCATGGCGATCGTCTCGTAGTCCGGCCGTCCCATCGCGTCGCGGTGGACCGTGACGCTGTTGTAATAGTCATCAAGCGACAGGACGCGTGTCGGCCGTCCGGCCTGGGTCAGGGCGTTGGCCAGCCGGTCTGAAAACGTGGTCTTACCCGAGGCGGTCGGCCCGGAGACAAAGATCGCCTGCAGATCTGGGCGCGCGAGGATCTGCTGGCAAGCCCGCTCGATTTTCAGCTGGAACGCCGCTTCGCACTGCCGGATAAATCGAGGGAACTTGCTAACACCCAGTTGTGCTTCCAGTTCCTCGATGGTGATCATGATCATCTGGCTTAGCTGTGCCATGGGCCACCTCCTGGTGTCTTTTGATTGTAGCAAATCCGGTCAGACAGCACAAACCGGACCGGCTTTTCAGCCGGTCCGGTCCTGGCCTTGCGGCGCTTGCACAATCAGTTCTGGGGATCTGCTTGAGCCGGGGCGTCTACTTCCTTGCCCAGGTAGCTGGGTAACTCCATGCCGGCCATCTTGAACATGTCGTTGATCGGCGGGATGGACTTAAGCATGCCGGACAGGAAGTTCGCGGTCGCCGGTGCTTTTCCGTCGCCGCCGGCGCTGTCCCAGACGGTCACCTTGTCGATCTTGATGTTCTTGATCGCTTCAACCTGGATCCTGAGCAGATTTTCCATCTTGTCAGCCAGCATCAGACGCAGTGCGTTGTTGGCGTCACCGCCGGTCGACTGGACGATCTGGCCCAAGCCCATGGCCTGCTTGGTCAGGATTTCCTGCAAACCGCGCGCTTCAGCCTCCATCTTCAGATATATAGCGTCAGCCTCGCCCTTGGCCTGGCGGCGCAGCCGCTCGGCTTCGGCTTCGGCCTGGTACTCAATCTCGCGCTTGCGCACCTCGGCTTTGACGAGCACATCGGCTTCCAAGGTGGCTTTTTCGCGGTCGGCGCGTGTACGCTCGGCTTTCTGTTCGGCCGTGTAGGCTTCTTCCAGGGCTTTGGCGGCCTGTGTCTTCTCCGCGGTTGTCGCCCGGCGCAGCGCCTCAGCTTCTTTTTCGCGGCGAACGGCGTTGGATGCGGCAATCGCGGCTTTGGCTTCGTTTTCACCCTGGATGGCGGTCGAATCGGCCGCGGCGACCTGGATGCGCTGGTCACGGTGTGCGTTAGCTTCACCGATCGAGCCGTCACGGTCTTTCTCAGCGACTGATTTCTTGGCATCGTTGATCGCCTTGGCGGCGGCTTCTTTGCCCAGGGCTTCGATGTAGCCCGATTCGTCGTTGATATCGGTCACGTTGACGTTGATCAGGCGCAGGCCGATTTTTTTAAGTTCCGTTTCCACGTTGCGCGAGACCGACTCCAAGAACTTGTCGCGGTCCGTGTTAATCTCTTCGATGTCCATGGTCGCGATGATCAGGCGCAGCTGGCCGAAGATGATGTCCTTGGCCAGTTCCTGGATTTCCGGAAGCTTCAGACCCAGGAGACGCTCGGCGGCGTTCTGCATGACGCCCTGTTCCGTCGAGATGCCCACGGTGAAGCGCGACGGCACGTCGATGCGGATGTTCTGGCGCGAGAGGGCGTTTGTCAGATCGACACTGATCGAGATCGGCGTCAGGTCCAAATACTCATAGGCCTGGACGACCGGCCAGATAAAGGAGGCACCGCCGTGGATACAGCGGGCGGAACGCATGGTTCCGTCCTTGTTGCTGCCGACCTTGCCGTAGATGACCATGATCTTGTCTGACGGGCACTTACGGTAGCGCGAAAGCAAAACCAGGAAGGTCGTCATGACGACGAGCAGGATGATGACCAGACTGATAATGGCACTTGGAGGCATGTGTTTCACCTAACCTTTCATTTTGTCATGTGTTGTTCGTGTTGATGCATGTCTGTTTCGTTTTCCACCAGGGGTACGACGATGATCTGGCTGCCCCGGATTCCGGTCACCTGAACCTGGGAACCGGTCGGAATCGGCTGCGAGCCGTCCGTCAGCGCCTCAAGTTCAACCGCGCGTTCTTGCAGGAGCAAGGTCACCTTGCCGCTAAACCGGCCGCCGCCCGGTACGGTCAGGTAAACGCGGCCAACCGAACCGATGGCGTTGCGGATGTCGAGATTGCCGGCGCTTTGCAGCCGGAGCATGACCTTGAACAGCCAGGCGACCAGGAACAGACCGCCCAGGCCGGCCAGCAGGGCCAGCACCGCCGCCAGGGCAACAGGTACATTCCAGTCGATCAGGGCGATCCCCACCCAGCCGCCGACGGCGAAAAAGGCGACCAGGCCGCGGACCGTCAGCACACGCAGACCCGGATCGGCGAAAACATCGCCGTCCAGTCCCCCATCGGCACCGGCATCGGCTCCATCCGCATCGGCGTCGTGTGTGCCCATCCCGACCACCAGCAGAATGGTCTGGACCACCAGGGCCACCGTCCCCGGAATGGCAAAAATCGCAAACAGCTGCTGGGTCAGATTCATGTGGTTCCACCATTGCGCAATCAAGGCTGCGCACCTCCTTTCAAACTGGCCAGGCGCCTTCTGGCTTCTGTCTGCAGCAGCCAGGCCCCGTAGGCCAGCGTCATGACCAGCAAAACCTGGTTCAGCTTGGCCCGGCTTCCCGGTACTGTGTCCGGAAACGCCCGGGTGACCTGTTCGATCTGCGCAACAAGCTGATCCGAATCAGGACAACGTTCCGGCGGCCAGCCTTGCACCACATCGCAGAAAAACAGGTAAAGCTCGCTGTCATCGATCAGGTCATCCTGCTCGTCCGCCAGATCGTTGTTGATCCAGCTGAGCAAATCGGCAACTTCCTCCAGCGACAGCGTGTGGCGCAGCAGGGCAATCAGGATAATCCGGCAGGTCTGGCGGCGCGTGTAGCGTTTGCCGACCGGACTGGAGACATACCCGCGCTTGACCCAGTTCTGCAAGGTGGCGGGCGGGACACCGACGATCTCGGTCAGCTGGGAGAGAAAGATCCCGCCGGTCATGGCAAAAGCCGCGTCGAACGCCCGGCGGTAATCTTGTCCGCCCTGCAGATCCATCTGGATGTTGGTTCCCGGCAGGCACTGCTGTAACATGTTCTCACCTCCTTTTGTTAAGTTTTCTTGATTGTATCACAGGTTCACTTGAACGTCAACAGGGTTTTTATGATCTTTTTACTCGCAAAGACAGGTGCCCCACGGACATGGTATAATGTCCGACAGAGAGCATCTGCGGAGGCATGTCCGATGATCGATCTGACGGGACGGCGTGTCTGTCCCTGGGCAAGCAAGGACGAACAGTCCCTGCGCTACCATGACAGCGAATGGGGGATCCCGCTCCACGACGAAGGGCGGCTCTTTGAACTGCTGCTGCTGGAAGGCATGCAAGCTGGCCTGAGCTGGGCGGTTGTCCTGGCGAAGCGGCCGGCGATCCGGGCGGCACTGGCTGGCTTTGACCCCCATCGTCTGGCGGTCTGGACAGAAACCGAAATCCAACAGGCGCTTGGCAGCCCCGGGATCATCCGCAACGCGCGCAAGATCCGGGCCGCGATGACCAACGCCCGTGCCTGGCAAACATTGATCCGTTCAGGCTCCAGCCTGGACCAGCTGCTCTGGGCGGCGGTCGATCGTAAACCGGTCATCAACCACTGGTCTTCCCCAGAGGAGGTTCCCGCCAGCACGGACTTGTCCGAGACACTCAGCCGCGACCTGAAAGGCCGTGGCTTTTCTTTTGTCGGTCCGACAATCTGCTATTCCCTGATGCAGGCGGCCGGACTGGTCTGTGACCATCTTGCCTGGTGCGACTGTCACCCCGACAATGCGCCGGCCAAATAACGGGCGTGAGCCCGATCTAACCAGGAGGGACCGCATGTCAACACAAATCTGGGCCCACCGGGGTGCCAGCGCCGCAGCCCCGGAAAACACACTGGCCGCTTTCGAGCTGGCCATCCGCCAGGGGGCGGACGGCATCGAGCTGGATGTCCACCTGTCCGCCGACGGCGCCATCGTCGTCACCCATGACGAGTCGTGCCGCCGGGCCGCCAACCAGCCCGGCCAGGTCAGCCAGATGACCCTGGCCGAACTGCGCGCGCTGGACTTCGGCCAGATCAAACCAGGTTCCGGCCGGCAGCAGATCCCCACACTGGCCGAGGTGTTCGATCTGGTTCGGCCGTCCGGCCTGATGATCAACATCGAGCTCAAGAACAGCGTTCTTCCCTATGCCGGCCTGGAGCAGGCTGTGCTTGATCTTGCCGTCGCGCATCGCATGACCGACCAGATCTGCCTGTCCTCCTTCAACCACTACAGCATGGTGCTGGCGGCTGGAAAAATCCGGTCGCGCCGGCTGGCGGTGCCCTGCGGCCTGCTCTACAGCTGCGGGATTTATGAACCCTGGGTCCTGGCCCGGCACTGCGGTGTCCAGGCTCTGCACCCGCATTACGCCAACTTGCAGATCCCCAACATGAGCGAAGACTGCCGCGCAGCCGGGATCCGGCTCAACGCCTGGACGATCGACCAGCCGGACCACATCCGGCAGGCGCTCGCCCTCGGTATCGACGCCATCATCACCAATGTTCCGGATACAGCCCTGGCGCTGCGCCGGGAATTGGCAGACCGGATTTAGAATCCGGCTGCAGGACTTAAGGAGGCAATATGCAAGCGCTGAATTACCGCAAGACCTTCTTGATTGGTTTCGGATTTTTTGCCAGTTCCCTGGCCTGGAGCCTGTACAACAGCTTTGTGCCGGTGATGCTCGAGGAGCGCTACCTGCAGAGCACCGCCCTGATCGGGTTTATCATGACCATCGACAACATGTTTGGCGTCGTCTTCCAGCCGCTGGTCGGGCAGCTCAGCGACCGGACCCGGACCCGTTTCGGCAAACGCATGCCCTATATCCTGGTCGGTATTCCGCTCTGTGCGGCCGCCTTCTTTTTCATCCCGCGCACAACCAGTCTGCTCGGCATGATGAGCGTCATCATCCTCTTCAACCTGATCATGTCGGTCTGGCGTTCGCCGGTCGTTTCCCTGATGCCGGACCTGACACCTCCGGTGCAGCGCAGCAAGGCCAACGGCATCATCAACCTGATGGGCGGCGTCGGCGGCATCATCGCGTTTCTGGTCGGCGGTTACCTGTCCAATGTCGGCGGCGACAACATGCCGTTCCTGATGGGCTCGGTGGTCATGATCTTCGCCCTGCTGATGCTGGTCTTTTTCGTCAAGGAACCCGACAGCCGCCACATGGCCCGGATCATGGCTGCCCGCGAACAGGTCCTGGCGGCGGATGCGCCGCGCCAGTCCTGGCGGGATAAAGCCCGGGCCCGCATCAACAACGATCTGCTCAAAGGGCTGTCCGGGCCTGAAAAAAAGAGCCTGCTGTCGCTGCTGGTGGCCATTTTCTTCTGGTTCTGCGGCTATAACGCGGTCGAATCGTTTTTCACCTTGTACGCGACCAAGGAACTGGGGGTTTCCAAGGGTGACGCCACCATGACCTTGACGCTGTTCTCCCTGTCGCTGGTTGCTTTCGCTCTGCCCGCGGGCATCCTGGCCGGCCGCGTCGGCCGGAAAAAAATGATTCTGATTGGCCTGACCGGCATGGTCGTCCTGTTTTTGCCCATGCTCTTCATCCAGAACCTGTGGATCCTGCGCGGCCTGCTGCTGCTTGGCGGCGCAGCCTGGGCCTGCATCAACATCAACTCGCTGCCCATGGTGGTTGAGCTGGCCAGCAAAGAGCGAATCGGCAGTTTTACCGGCTATTATTACTTTTTCTCGTTCAGTGCCGCGATCCTCAGCCCGACCCTATTCGGCTGGATCCGGGACTTGACCGACGACTATTCCACGCTTTTCCTGTATTCAGTCATCGCCTTTGCCCTCGCTTTTGTCTGCATGATCAATGTCCGGCATGGCGAGGCCAATCCGGAAGCCGCCGCACCGGACGATCTGCCGGCCTGACCGGCAGGCAGCCCGGAACTGATTGATGGAGGTGCCGTATGGGTTTGCTGCAAAGCGGCAAGGCGCTGGCCGGCCAGGCCCGCGCGCTGTATGTCACGATACGCCGCCACGAGGGCCTTACGCGCCAGCAGCTGTCTGACCGGCTCGGTCTGCCGGCGACAACCTTGAACCGGGCGCTGGACAAGCAGATCCGCCTGGGCCTGATCGAGGAATATGACCTGGCGGATTCTACCGGCGGCCGGCGGCCTGGCCTTTACCGGTGCGTCCCGGATGCCGGTTTTCTACTCGGCCTGCACCTCGGCCTCGGATCGGGCGAACTGATCCTGACGGACCTGCTGCTGCACCCGCTTGAGCGCTGCCCGCTGCCTGGAATCGAGGCCATGCTGGTCGAAGGGCTGCTGCCGGTTGTCCAGCGAGCCGTCACCGGCCTGGTCGGCGGACGGCCTCCGGACAAGCTGCTCGGTTTAGGTTTGTCCCAAACCGCCTGGCATCTTGAGCCGGATGCATCGGCTGCCTGTCTTGAGTTGCAGCAGGCCCTGGGTCTGCCGGTGCACAACCTGAACGCGGCTGAGCCCGCGCTCTACGCCGCCCTCTGGCTCGACACAACCCCAGGCAGCGATCACGTGCTCTATTTGTCACTGGGCGACGCCATCCGCGCTGCAATCATCAGGCAAGGCCCCTTGTATCCCGCGCCGCTGGAGATGCAAACGCTGGGCGACTGGCAGGCGGCAGATCCGGACCGGGCCGGCTATCTCCAGCTTGAGCAGGTCTGCGCGCGATCCGCGTTGCTGCGCCGTTTCCGTCAAGTCAAGCACGATTCCGAGCTGAACTGGGACGATTTCAGCCGCGCCGCGCTGGCCGGAAAGAAAAAAGCCGGCCGGGTCTTGCAGGAAGCAGCCCAGGCTGCGGCCGCGTGTGCCGTCAACCTGAATACGCTGGCCGGCAGCGCCCGCCTGATGCTGGCTGGCAGCCTGATCGAGGAGTTCCCGGAGCTGATCGTCCTGTTCCGGCAGGAACTGAACAACATCGCGGCAGCTGGCGCCGCGATCCCGCAACTCTTGGATTACCCGCCGGATTATGGTATTCTGGCACTTGGCGCCGCCGCCTATGTCCTCGAAACCAGCCTGGCGGAGGGCTGAACAGGGAGTTAGCATGCAAGGGAAATCAACGCAACCGATACCGCATCTCCGGCTAAAGCTGTTCGGAACTTTTTTCCGGATCGGCCTGTTCACGTTCGGCGGGGGATTCGCCATGCTGCCGCTGATTGAGCGGGAGATAACAGACAACAAGAAATGGGTCCAGCCGGACGAACTGCTTGACATGATCGCCCTGGCCCAATCCATGCCGGGACCGGTCGCGGTCAACGCATCGATCCTGATCGGCCGCCACCTCGCCGGCACCAGCGGCGCGATCGCCGCCATGCTGGGCTGTACACTGCCGTCGGTCCTGGTGATCCTGGTCATTGCCCTGACCACGACGAATATCCAGAGCAACCCCTATGTCCAACAGTTCTTTACCGGCGTGCTGGCAGCCGTCACGGCTTTGATCCTGGCGACAGCCATCAAGATGGCCCGCCGTGTCGTGCACGACTGGATCACGGCGACCCTGGCCGTGGCCGGTCTGCTGCTGGTGGCCCTCTTCCGTGTCCATGCCCTGCTCGTTCTGCTGGGCGGCGCAGCGGTCGGTCTGCTCCTGTATGCCCTGCATCCGAACCTCACCGACCGGGTGACCGGCCGACGCAGCCAGGCGGACAGACAGCAGAAAGGGCCTGAATCATGAGCTTGCTGTTTGAGCTTTTCTACTCATTTTTCCGGATCGGCCTGTTCAGCTTCGGCGGCGGCTATGCCATGATTCCGCTGATCCAGAGCGAAATCCTGCATCACGGCTGGCTAACCGCCGACCAGTTCGCCGATATCGTGGCCATCGCGGAAATGACGCCCGGTCCCATCGCCGTCAATTCAGCCACCTATGTCGGTTACATGACCGCCGGCGTGGCCGGCAGCCTGGTCGCAACGGCCGGGGTGACCTTGCCGTCGCTGCTGCTGATCCTGCTTGTCGCCAGCTTTGTCAGCCGCTACCAGAAGCACCCGCTCTATACCATGATTTTTTACGGTTTGCGGCCGGTGGTTGTCGGCCTGATCGCGTCCGCTGCGGTCTTTATCGGCAAGACCGCCCTCGTGCATGTCGCTGCCGACCAAACGCTGCGGAATTGGTTTGCGACACTCTTCAGCAAGCCGCTGGCTGCCATCCAGCCGGCCGCCCTGCTGATCTTTGCCGCCGCACTGATTATCCATCACAAGTTCAAGCTTCATCCGCTGATCCTGATCATGGGTGCCGGGCTGGCCGGTATCCTGCTGCGGTTTATATTTTGACGGCCTGGCTGTGGCCGGCCGGTCCGGGCAGGCAAACGGCTGTTTCCGGATGGTGCACGGCCATCCAGCCGGCAAAGCGCTCATAGAGCGGTTCAAAGCCCCAGGCGTGCATCGGGAAAACGATACGCGGCCGGATGGTCTGCAAAAAGAAATCGATCCCTTCAAGCAACGCGTCTTCCTGGTAGCCGTCGGATGTGCTGACCGGCAAAAAGGCGATGTCGGGCACCCGGCCCAGCGCGCGCGTCTGTTCGGCCAGCCAGCCGACCTCCTGTTTGTACGGCTGGCGAAAGCTGTCCAGGTCGTCCCAAAGCGCCAGATCCCCGCCGTGATACAGCAGCACGTCTGGCGTCGCGACCAGCCAGGATACCCCCTGGTCGGTCGACCCGCTTGCCAGCAGCGTCTGTCCCGGGACAGCCTGGCGGGAGCGCGGCAAGACCAGGCGCGCGTTCCGGGTCCAGGCCGGCAGGCGATCGCCTGGCGGTGCGTCCAGGCCCAGATAGACCGCGACGCCATCTTGTGCGGCGGCTTCATGGGCCAGCTCCGGGTGGCAATGGTCGCCGTGCAGGTGCGAGAAAAGGATGTCAAGCGGGCGGCGGGTGTACCGGGCCAACGCAAAGGTGCCTTCGTCCGCAGAACCCCGGACGGGAACCCGGCCGTAATCGAACAGCCAGGTGCGCGCCTGGCTTTCCACCAGCCAGGCGCTGTGACCCAGATAGCGGACGTTCATCGTCTTGGAATCATCGTGTGCCATGGTTCGCTCTCCTCTCGCAATCGGATCTGGTTTGTTATTCGACGAGGTCAAAATCCCAGTGGCCCAGCTCGTTCCGGTATGTCTTGGCCGCGATGTCAAACGCGTAGCTGATGTGCCCTTCGTGCAGGACCTCCTCCGGGTCACCCTGGGCGACCAGCTCACCCTTGTAGAGCAGGAACAGCCGGTTGCAGTAGCGGGCCGCCGCTCGCAAGTCGTGCATGACCGCGATCACCAGCTTGCCGGCTTGGGCCAGGCCCCGGATCTGGCGGAAAACCTCGTGGGCGTAACGGATATCCAGGCTGGCGGTCGGCTCATCCAGCAGCACCAGCGGCGTATCCTGAGCCAGGACGCGGGCAAACATGACCCGCTGCCGCTCGCCGCCTGACAGGGCGGTAACGCGTTTGTCGGCGTCGGCCAGGCAGCCGGCCAGCGCCATGCAGCGCTCGGCATAGTCGTAGTCCGCCGCTGAATAGGCGGCCAGCGCGGTTGCGTAGGGATGGCGGCCCATCAGGACCACGTCGCGCACCGGAAAATCGAAAGGCATGACGGTGTCCTGGTGCATGTAGCTGCAGATGCGGGCATAATCCCGCGCCCAGTATTGCTGAACCAGGCGTCCGTTACAGGCTACCGTGCCTGCAGTGGGCTGGAGCAGACCGCCGATCTGGCGCAGCAGGGTCGTCTTGCCGGCGCCGTTGGGGCCGACAATGCCGATAAAGTCGCCGTTCTGCGCGCTGAAGGAGACCTTGTCCAGGATCGTCAGCTTGTTCTGGCTGCCGACGCTGTAGCTAAGCTGTTCGCATAAAATCCGGACGGGGGCTGTATTAAGCGCAAGATCTGCTTCCATGCCACAACCCCCTTTCAGGATGTGCCCTTGCGGGCGGATCGGATAATCAGGAACAGGAAATACGGCGCGCCGACCAGGGCGGTCACGACACCGACCGATATTTCCGCGCCGGTCGGCCAGGCGAAAAGGCGGGTCAGCAAATCGCAACGCATCAGGAAAATCGCGCCGCCAAACGCGCTGGCCATAACGAGGCGGCGGTGCGACGGGCCAACCAGCATGCGCATGATGTGCGGGATGATCAGGCCGACAAAGCCGATCGGGCCGGTGACGGCGACGATGGCCGCCGTGCAGACGGAGGCCAGCAGGATCATCAGCATGCGTGTCACGAGAGGCGAAACACCCAAGGCCCGCGCCTCCTCGTCGCCCAGCAGCAGGATATCCAGGTCCCGGGACTTGTAGATGATGACCACCAGTGTCACCAGGACCGGAATCACCATGGCCCCGACATGGGCCCAGCGCCGGTTGGCCAGGCCGCCCATGGTCCAGAAAATGTAGCTGGACACCTGGTACTCGTTGGCCAGCGACAACGTCAGTGAGGTCAGGGCGCCGAACAGGGCGCTGATCGCCATGCCGCTCATGATGAGTGTGACCGTACGGGATTTGCCGCCGCTCCCAACGGAAACGCCGATGATCATGCTGACGGCCAGCAGGGCGCCGACAAAAGCAAAGGCCGGCAGCGTCAGAAACTTGGACAGTCCGCCGGCGATCGCCAGCAGGGCGCCGAAGCTGGAGCCGGCTGATACGCCCAGAATTCCGGGCTCAGCCAGCGGGATGCGGAAGACTCCCTGCATGATGGTTCCGGACACCGCCAGGCCGACACCGGCCAGGACAGCAGGCATAACACGGGGTAGGCGGATCAGCATGATGACCGTATAATCCGCCGGGTCCGGAGCCTCAACCGGCAGGCGGGCCCAACTGAAAATCGCTCGCAGAATCACGGCGGGCTTGACCGATACAGAACCCAGCGCCACCGACAGGATGATCGTCCCGGCCAGCAGGGCCGTCCCGGTCACCAGCATGGACAGCAATCTGGCGTTGCTTTTTGAAGAAAGGCCCTGTTTTGTGCTCATCAGTACCCCCAAGCAGGCAAACAGCCCGGTCCCTGTTTCGGTTCACGGCTGACGATCTGCCACGACCTATTATACAGAAACCGGGCGTGTCTCGACAGGCTGATTACTTCATTTTGTCCGGATATGCCAGCTGGGCCAGTTCCGCCACGGCTTTAACCATGTAATGCGAGGTAGAACCGCGGTGCTTTTCCTCCAGGGCAATGACGCGCTCGTTCTGTACGGCCGGCAGCGTCTGCATCAGGGGATCGGCCTTGATCGCGCCGATAATCGTCGCGCCTTTGTCATCGACCGCCTTGAAATCCGGACCGTAGGTGATCGCCGGGACGATCAGCAGATCCGGCTTCCACTCCCCGACCACCTTTTCCTTGCTGACGGCCGAATAGTTCTGCACATTGCAGACATTGATCAGGCCAGCCGCGCGGACGATGGCGTCAAAAGGCGATCCGGTGCCGTATGCCGCCAGCATGCCGGCGCTCGAGCCGGACGGGTCGTAATAATCTTCGTAATACATGACTTTGAGCTTGTCGGCTTCGCTCAAGCCCTGCAGTTTCGTCTGAACGTCGTTAAGGACAGCGTCCACGCCGTCGATCAGCTGCTGGCCTTTGGCGGTTTCGCCGCAGGCGGCGGCCAGCGTGGCAATGGCGGCCTTAATCTGGTCGAAATCAGTCGGGGATGCCAACTGCAGCACGATAATGTTTGCGGCCTGCAGCGTCTTGGTTAATGAACCGTCGACATCTGAAAACGAGTCGATAATGACCAGGTCCGGCTTCAAGGTGACGATGCCTTCAGGCTCCTGAGTGCTGACCCGGGCGGCGACAGCCGCGGCTTTGCCTGCGGTTTCCGACAGAACAGGATCGTCACCCCAGGCGGACAGGCCCTTGATCCGGCTGGTGTCAACCAGGTCGAGCAGGATTTCAGCCGCCCAGACATTCGTCACGATGATCGCCTGGGGCTTGGATGCGATGGTGACCGTTTCACCGGCGGCGTTACGCACACCGACCGGGAAGGTGTCCGGCGCGGCCGTGGTCGTACTGGCCGTGGTTGTCGTCGACGGCGCGGCCTGGCAGGAAGCCAGGACCAGGCTTGCAACAAGCAAGACCAGCAGAGTGGAAAAAAAGCGGAAAGAACGAGACTGACGCATAAGAACCTCCCTAGGATGTTTCGTCAACGTGATATACCAGGCACGTGGATCAACACCAGTCTAGGCATCGCGGGGAGATGATACAAGAGAACGATTTGCGCATTTTTGTATTTTTCGGCGTTTGTGCCTTGCTGGTACGTCAGCAAGGGCCATGTTAAGATAGGTCGTAACAGGCCACTGCAATCCTTCTCCCGGAGGTATGGTGTGAAGCATCTTGAACAGGACCTTTACGAGCCCGTGCGGATTTTTCTGGAGCAGTCAGGCTGCACGGTACGCGGCGAAGTGGGCGCTTGCGACCTGGTCGCCAGCACCCGGGATCAGACCATGATGGCGGTCGAATTGAAGCTTGTGCTGAACCTGACCGTCATCCTGCAGGCGACGCAGCGCCAGAGGCTGTTTTCCGATGTCTGGATCGCCGTCGCGCGAGCGGGCAAAGCCCAGACCGGCCGGCGCTGGCAGCAGCTGCTCCACCTGCTGCGGCGGTTAGAGCTCGGGCTCATGATCGTCGACCTCGAAAAGCCGTCCAGACCGGTGTCTGTCGCGCTGGTCCCGCAGATGGTCGACCGCAGCCAGCTGATCCGGCGCAACAAGGCCCGCATGCTCAGGCTGAAACAGGAATTTGAAGGGCGTCACGGCGACCATAACCGCGGCGGCAGCACCAAGGTCCCCCGGGTGACCGTCTACCGCGAGCAGGCGCTGCGCGTCGCCGCCCTGATGACCGGCCTCGATGACGCCAGTGCCAGTCAGCTGAAAGCGCTGGGCGCGCCGCAGCTCACCTGGAACATTCTCTACGATAATCACTATAAATGGTTCGAACGGCTGGGTTTTGGTCGTTACCGCCTGAGCAACGCCGGCAGGCAGGCCCTCGATCAGTACGCCGTCCTGGTGGCGGAACTTAAAGATTCAGCCGAATAGTTCAAAAAAAAACAATTCCGGGGCACCACTCCCGGAACTGTTCCAAAATTGGAGGAGAAAAGTATGAAAGAAGGAGGTTAGCAATTCCTGTCTTGCTATGCTTCAACTATAACAAAAGACTTTGTCCAATTTTCTACCGAAATATGAATAAATGTGAACACCATAGAAACAAAAGAAAAACAGCCGCCGTTTTGCTGCTCTTTCTGACAGCAGTTCATGTCGCTCTCTCATTGCCCGGTTTTGGGCCGGTTCTGTCTATTTCCTGGCGAACCGCGCCTTTTGCCGGCTTCTTTTTCACCAGGAGAGCGGCCAGGCGGTCGCACAGCCAGGCCAGGGCGAGGCCGCCCAGAATGTCCGGCGTAAAGTGCTGCTTGATCAGGACGGTCGAGAGCATGATCAGGACCACCACAGCCGCGGCAGCGAGCCGGAACAGGATTCGGCGCGGGCCGTGCCGGTACAACGTCAGCCCGTTCAGGGCGGCGACGGCGACATGCAGGCTGGGAAAACAGTTATACGGCTCGTCGATGCTGTAGATCAGCAATACCAGGCGCCGGAAAAACGTGTCGCCGTACACCTCCGGCCGGGGCACATGGGTCGGCCAGGCGATAAAGACAAGCGCGGACAGGACCATGGCCAGCACGATGGCCGCGGTATGGCGGTCAATCGCCCGGCCCGTCCGGCGGTCGAAGACCAGCCAGAGGAAGACGGATCCGACCAGAGCGAACCAGGCAAAATAAAACAGGACGAAAAACGGGACCAGGGGAATTTGATCATCCAAAGCGAACTTAAAGACAACCGCCCGGTCATGGTTACTGGCCAGGCGGTTGGTCATCATGTAAAAGAAGGTCGAGACCAGGTACGTGGAGGCGATCAGCAGCCGGCTCCACCAGGTGTTGCGTGCCAAGCCGTTGCGCAGCGTCCGGATCATGGCAGGACGGTAACGGCCTTTCCGCTGTCCAGATCCGCCTGGCTTTCCGGTTTGGCGATCAGAAAGCCGCCGTCGGGACTGACCAGCTTGACCTTGACCGGCGCGTACACCGCCTGGAACTGCTGGGTGTCAACACCCAGCAGCGTCGCCCGTTTCTCACAGAATGCCTTGAAAAAAGCGATCGCCTCGTCCTGGGTCACTGCATCTGCTGTCGAGACCATCAAGTAATTGTTGGCTGTGTGCCAGATCGCGGCGTCCTGCTCAACCTGAATGGTGAACGGGGCGATATCGTCGAGGGAATCCAGCAGCCCGCGGCGCACCTCGTCCCGTTTCAGGATCAGCGGAATCGCGATCGCGACAGCTACCAGGATGACTACCAGCGATATCAGCAGGATGCGGAGCATGGTCTTGCGGGGCAGCCGGATATCCGGCAGCTTGACCGGCTCCTTGGGGATGTAGACCGGCGGAGGCGCCGGACGAGGCTTCTTCTTGGGCTTGTTGGCCGAAGAGGCGCTTACGCCTGAACCGCGGGCCGATAAATCCGGATCGAGGTTGGGGCCTTCGTACTTGGGCTGGGGCAAATTGGGGAACGTGTGGTCGCCGGGGTTATCGGCAATCTCGAACGCCTGCGCGTTTTCGAATACGGCGTCGCAGAAAAGGCAATGGCCTTTTTCGGCAGCCGTATTGAGCTGTAATATTGAGCCGCAGTTCGGGCAGCGCCCTTCATTTAGAGGCATGTGGACCTTCCTTTTATCAGCGCGTCCCTGCGGGACGGCGTGCGGGATTCTGGTGTGATTTTGTCATCCGCAGCGAACGACATTATGATATTATAAGGGGTAAAAGGCAGCAAGGCAAGGAGATTGGGGAAAATGCAGTCTGGAACAGCAAAAGTTGTCATCATCGACGGTCAGGGCGGGGGTATTGGCAAAGCCCTGATCGAAAAAATCCGCCGGGAGAATCTGACTGGCTTTGAGCTGGTCGCCGTCGGCACCAATGCCCTGGCGACATCGAACATGCTCCGGGCCGGCGCTGACGCCGGTGCGACCGGCGAATCGGCCGTGATCTGGAACTGCCGGTCCGCCGACGTCATCCTGGGCGCCATCGGGATCATCGCAGCCGGTTCCATGTACGGCGAACTGAGCCCGGCCATGGCGACGGCAATCGCCGAGGCGGATGCCGTCAAGATCCTGATCCCCTTCGGTAAATGCCACCTGCAGGTGGTCGGCATCGGCGACCTGCCTTTGCCGCAGCTCGTCGACCGCGCTGTCGCTCTGTTGGCGGACCAGCTGTCCCCGTGAGAATCCATCCGGACATCGTCCATTATACCCTACATACTAGGAGGAAAGACCCATGAACATGGTCGATCGAGTCGGCACCATCCTGCAGTCAGAATCGGTGCAGGCAACCATGCAAGCCCTTTACGGAACCGGTCAGGTTGACCTTGACATGCAGACCCGTCGCTGGCTGCGCCTGGCCGGGCTGTTTGAAGATTGTTTTCCCGGTCATCAGCAGGCCACTCTTTTCAGCACGCCTGGACGGACCGAAGTGGGCGGCAACCACACCGACCACCAGCATGGCCGTGTTTTATGCGCTTCGGTCGACCTGGACATCATCGCGGTCTGCGCGCCCAACCAGGATGGAATCATCCGCCTGCAGTCTGAAGGGTTCGACCACATGGATGTCATCGACCTGGTCCGGCTGGAACCGCAAGATGACGAGAAAGGCCATTCCGCTTCCCTGATCCGGGGTATCGCGGCCGCCTTTACCCAGCGCGGCTGTGGCATCGGCGGTTTCGACGCCTACACAGCCAGTCGGGTGCCCAAAGGTTCCGGTCTCAGCTCCTCCGCTGCCTTCGAAGTGCTGGTGGCAACGATCCTCGACGAGCTCTGGAACGAAGGCAAACTGGCACCCGTGGAGCGCGCTAAGATCGGCCAATACGCCGAAAACCATTATTTCGGCAAACCGAGTGGCCTGATGGACCAGTGCGGCTGCTCTGTCGGCGGCTTTATGGCGATCGATTTCGCTGACCCGCAAAAGCCCGCTGTCACCCCGATCGACCTGGATTTTACCGCGACCGGGCATGCCCTCGTCATCACCAACACCGGCGGCAATCACGCGGACCTGACCGCGGACTATGCCTCGATCCCGCAGGACATGAAACAGGTCGCGGCCTGTTTTGGCTGCGCGGTGCTGCGCGAAGTCGATGAGAAAACCTTCTGGCAGCGCCTGCCCGGCCTGCGCAGCCAGGTCACGGACCGCGCGCTGCTGCGCGCCATTCATTTTTTCCAGGACAACGACCGCGTTCGCCTGCAGGCGGACGCCTTGCGCCGCCAGGATTTTGGCGCGTTCCTGGCCCTCGTCACCGCCTCCGGGTCCAGCTCGCGCACCCAGCTGCAGAACATCTATTCGCCGTCCTTCCCGGATGAGCAATCATTGGCCCTGGCCTTGTCCGTATCCGAAAAAATTCTCGCGGGGCGCGGCGCGTGCCGTGTCCATGGCGGCGGGTTCGCCGGCACCATCCAGGCGTTTGTCCCGCTGGACCTGGTTGACGTCTACCTGGACGCCATGCGCGCCTTGTTCGGACCCGACGCCCCGGCCCAGATGCGGGTCAGGCCGCTCGGATCTGTCGCGTTGAATCCCGTGCCATGACCTCGTCTGCCGACGAACGGCTGATGCGCCGGGCACTCATCCTGGCCGCCAGGGCGGCACGGCAGGGCGACGTCCCGGTCGGCGCCGTGGTGGTCCGGGACGGCGTTATCGTCGGCCGGGGCTACAACCGGCGCGAGCAGCGCCAGGATGCGACGGAGCATGCCGAGATGATGGCGCTGCGCCAGGCCAGCCGGCGTCTGGGCAGCTGGCGGCTTGACGATTGCGACCTGTATGTGACCCTGGAACCGTGTGTCATGTGCGCCGGAGCCATCATCCAGGCGCGAATCCGCTCGCTCGTCTACGGAGCCCAAGACCCCAAAGCCGGGGCTTGCGTTTCAATTGCCAATCTGGCGGATCTGGCCCACAACCATGCTGTCGCGGTCAAGGGTGGCGTGCTGGCCCAGGAAAGCCGCGTGCTGCTGCTTGATTTTTTTCGCAAAAGACGCGCATCGGACCGGGCGGACGGAAGCAAAGCCCAGCGCAGGCGGCGTGCGCTCAGCCAGGTTCCGCAGCAGGCCAACCCGGAGCAAGCGGCACCAAAATAGCGCGCGCCCCCCGGATGTGCCAGATCAGGCAGCGCCGCACCGCCGTGCCAGAGACCGCTTCGATCGCCCGGGCATACCAGGTCAGCTGGTTCGCGTAGCGCCGGACCAGTTCGTGCGCGATCTGCTCCGGTTCACCGCGGATGTCGTCCGATTTGAAGTCAACCAGTGTGATTTCCCCCTCATGGCGGTACCACAGGTCGATGATGCCCTGGACCATGACCTGGTCGTCCGCTGCCAGACCCGAGTTGGCGGTATAGACCAGGCGGGCAGGCAAAGCCAGCGTAAAGGGCATTTCCTGGTGGACTGAATCTGCCAAAGCCCGCTGCGCGCGCAGAATTTCCCAGGCCAGGTCCGAACGCACAAAGGCCAGCAGGGCCGGCACAAACGGCTGCAGAGCTTCGCGCTCAGCGGGCCTGAGCATAGCCGCTTGGGCCATGGCGTCCAGCTGGCGCTCGATTTCAGCTGGAATCGGGTTTTGAGCTGCCGGGGCCAGGTCCAGGTAACGCAGGGCGGCATGCAGCGCAGTCCCCAGCGATGCCCCGTGCAGCAGGGGGTGATCGGGCTGATCGGTCTTAACCAGGGTGAGGTCGATACCCCGCAGCGCCCAGGTGGAATCAGGCGGTACATCCGAGGCCAGCTCCCGGTCAGGATCGTCCGGCATCGTTTGGCGCTTCAGTTCGCTGACCGTCAGCTTGATGGGCGTCCGGGCCGCCTGTTCGTGACGATACAGTCCGGTTATGCGTTGGCGCAGGCTCTCCAGTTCCAATGCTGACCAGTCAGGCGTGACGGCGGCAACATCCTGGGCCTGCTGGCCGGACACGTCAACCCTGGCCGTTTCACGGCATGCTTCTTCCTGGGCCTGAACGGTGGCCAGATCGAAGAGACGAACCTGCCAGATCGCGTCGGCTGTCTGGCGGTGCGCTGCGGCTAAGGATAAAAAGCCAAGATCGAGATCCGGATTCCGGGTCAGGGCCAGGACGATCCATTCCAGGTAGCTGCGGGCGGACAGCACCAGATAGCCCGGGAGGCGCGGATCGTCGTGCCGGCCCGATTGTTCTAGCAAGCCCGCCAGGCGCGTATCGCCGCGTTCCGGCTTCAACGCGACCGTGCCGGCGACGATCAGGCGGTCCATGGCCCGCGTCATGGCAACATAAAGCAAACGCAGTTCTTCAGACAACCCGGCCGAACGCATGTCATCCAGCATGGCCGTTTTGAGCTGGGTCGGATAGCGGATGCGGCGCTCCGGGTCGCTGTAATCAAACCCGATGCCCAGGTTCTCGCTGAGCACCAAGTGCTCCTGGCTGTCGCGATCCGCGATGCGCCCGCTGGTTCCAACCAGAAACACGACGGGAAACTCCAGCCCTTTTGCGCCGTGGATGGTCAGCAGGCGAACGGCGTCTTCATCAGCTGTTTCCAGGTCAACCGGCTGTTCCGGCCAGTCCTGGCTGCGCATGTTCTCCAGGTAGCGGACAAAACGGAAAAGGCCTTTGGCCCGGCCGCTTTCATAGTCCTCGGACCAGGCCTGGAAACGCCGCAGCAGTCGCACCTGGTTCTGGCCGTTCGGTTCCGCCGCCACCCGGTCGATCCAGCCGGTCCGGGTCAAAACCAGGCCGACCAGTTCGCCGACATTCAGGAAGAGCGCCTGCTGGCGCATCTGCTCCAGCCAGTCGTCAAAATGATCCAGTTTTTGACGCAGGGCCAGATCCGGGCCCGCTTCCCGGTAGCCCGGCACGGCTTCGTGGAAATATCTTAGCCCTGCCTGGCGCCCGAACAGGCGGATCTGGGCCAGCTCATCGAGGCTGAAGGTCTGCGGGCCGATGCCGCCATGCATAACGGATGCCAGCGGGATGTCCTGGCGCGCGTTATCCAGCAGCTGCAGCGCCGTCTCGATCTGGCGGATGACCGGGGCGTCCATCACCATGGAACCGGTATCTGCCAGTACGGGGACGCCGGCCATGTCCAGCTGCTCCCGGTACGCGGCCAGGATGGCCCGGGTCCTGGCCAGAACCGCCATGTCGCGCCAGTGGATGCCGCCGGCGTGCAGCGAACGCATCTGGCCGATGACCATCAGGGCTTCCTGGCCATAGGCGCTCAAGTCCTCGCTCATGATCCGCCCGGCTTCTGGCTCTTCCTCGTCGTCAGGCACCTCCGGCACCTGGCTGCGGTCGAGCAGCATCAGTTCAACCGGATGCGCCACCGCCGGGTCGCCGGCTCTGAAGGGCACCAGCGCGTGGTGCGCGTCGTAGTCGATCTCTCCGGCATCTTGTGACATCAGGGGCGTAAAAACCCCGTTGACGGCCTCCAGAATGCCGCTGACGGAGCGGAAATTGCGGTTCAGTTCCAGGAGGATGCCGTCATTGCCTTGCGTATAATCTGACGCTTTGCCGCGGAAAATCTGCGGCCGCGCGTGGCGGAAGCGGTAGATGCTTTGCTTGATGTCGCCGACCATCAGGCAATTGTTCGCCCGAATGGCGTCGAGGATCGCTTCCTGGATGCTGCTGGTGTCCTGGTACTCATCGATGTAAATCTCCTGGAAGCGCTCCCGGTAATGGTTGCGGGGCTCGTCCCGGCGCAGGATGGCCAGCGCGAGATGCTCGAAATCGCTGAAGTCGATGACGCCCGTCTCGCGTTTGCGGTCGGTATAGCGCGCGTCCAACCCGTTGACCAACAAAAACAAGACGTCGATGACCGGCAGCATCTCCCGGATTTCTGCCTCGATCATGGCCGCGGTCTTGTTCAGCTGCCAGGCGGTCTGGAAGATGAAGTGCTGCCGGTACTTGCCGGTACCCAGGTTTCCGGACAGGAAACAGACCGCTTCGGCGACATAGCGGCAGAACAGATCCACAACCTGGGTCTTCTCCGGGGTGTCGCTTTTGTAGCTGTTCGGTATTTTCAGATCCGTCAAGCCCTGGCCGCTGGCACAGACCGCGTCCCAGTCCCAGCTGCTGTCACCGGCTGCAAGGCCGGTATGCAGGGCTTTCAGGGTCTGCAGCGCGCTGACAAGGGCGGCTTGCAGTTCGTCGCTGCGCCGGCGGTCGGCCATCAGGCGAACGGGGCGGCCCAGCATCTCCTCCAGTTCAGGTATGACCGACATGGCCCGGTCGAGGCGCAGCTTGAGCTGAGCCAGGATGGCGCGGGCATGCGGACTGGCCGAAAAGTCAGACGCGGCCTGGCGCAGGTCCTGCAGCCGCTCCCGGACAAACGCGTCGTAATCAGGCAGGCTGCGTAAAAAATGGTACAAACCGAGGATCAATTCACGGACCGGCCTGTCGCTGCGGCTGTCGCCGTAGCCGTCGGTCAGGCGGTAAAAGGCACCGAACAGGGCCTGGCGCACAGGGACATCGGCCGCCTCGCCTGCCATCCCCTCCGGCAGGCGGTCTTCGTCGATCGCTTCGTACCATTCCTGCAGGCAGCTGTCCAGCACCTCCTGCAGCAGGATGTCGGCCGCTGAACGGTCTTCGACGGCAAATCCCGGCTCAATCAGCGGGCGTTCCTGATCATCTCGTGCAGACGGGTAAAAATCGCGGATCACCTGCAGGCAGAAGGCGTGAATCGTCGAGATCGACGCGGCCGGCAACAAAGCCAGCTGCCGGCCCAGGCGGCGACGCTGCTCAGGATCTTCGCTCTGGGCCCGGGCCGCGCGCAGTTTGTCCTCGATCTTCTGGCGCATGTTGCGCGCGGCCGCTTCGGTAAACGTCACGACCAGGACACGCGGCACCTCCAGCAGCCCGTCCCGGATGCGCGCGACGATGCGATCGGTCATGACCGTCGTCTTGCCGGAGCCAGCCGCCGCCGACACCAGGATGTTCTGGCGGGGCGCGTCAATAACACGCTGTTGTTCGGCTGTTGGCTGGGGGCTCATGGTGTCTGTTCCTCCTGCATCGCGCCGGGATCGGACAGTCTGGCTTCAGGATACAATTGGCGCATCTGTTCCAGAAAGGACGCTTTCAAGCTGCCCTGCGACCCATCGGCTGCGGGCCATTTCGCCGGTCTGTTCCAGGCTGACGGGGCGGCGACAAACCGGCACACGGCACGGAAATCACACCAGCTGCAGGGGGCTCTCTGACCGGGGAGCAGGCATGGGCGGACGGGAAAGCGTCCGCTGAGCAGTTCACCGGCCAGCCTGGCGGCCTGGCGGCCGGCGTGACGGCATAACCGGATGAGATCGTCGGATTCCAGGTTCAGGCTGGTCAGCTTTTGCATTTTGACCAGCTTGTCAGCCAGCGCGTCGTCCGGAACCTGTTCGCCTGCTTTGGCCGCATAAAAGGGACGGTTGACGGTGAACCAGGCGGCATCGGCTGGTTTCAGGTGTGGATGGGCGCTGGCATAGGCCGCCAGGTATATCGGCAGCTGCAGCGCCAGGCCGTGGTAGAGGGCCAGGTAGTCGGCCGTCTTCTGGCCGCTCTTGTAGTCAATGACGCGAAACGCAGTTTCTCCATCGCTGCCGCTGTGGTCGATCCGGTCTATTTTGCCGCGCAGCCAGACGGATTGTTCTGTCGGCATCGGCAGGCGCAGCTGGCCCTGGCGCTGCGGGTCAAAGATCCATTCGAAGCGCACCGGCTGGTATTTTTCCTGCCGGAACTGCGCCAGCATGACCTGCAGCGAGGACTCCGCCGTTCGGCGGACGCGTCGTCCGGCGGAGGCGTTGAGCCCGATATCGTACAGCCGGTCCAGGCCTTCCCGCTCGGCGGACTCCCGCATCCAGCTGTCGATCAGGGCAGACAAGTCCGCCTGGAGCCAGCGGTCCCAAAAGGTCTGGGGCAGCTGCTCGCGCTCTGTCTCCGGCAGCGCCAGCTGGTCGCGGCGGATCGCCTGCATGGCCCGTTCGAGGATCCCGTGCAGCAGCACGCCGGTCTCTGTGATTTCCGGACGCCATTCCGGCCGCTGCTGCAAGGCCAACAGACGTTCGGCCAGGTGGCTGAACGGGCAGCTGGCGTATTTTTCCAGCTGCGACACGCTCAGAACAACCGGCGCTTCGTAGAGTGCGTGCATCAGGTCGGAGCGGACCGACAGCCGGCGCTCCTCTCGTCCCGGCAGCCTTAAGCCACTGGCCGCGAGCCATTCGGCCAGCGCTTCACGCAGCGGGCCCAGGCCCGGCTGATTGCTCAGCAGCCAGCGCATGGCCGGCGCCGGCGCGTTGAGGCGCGGATCCGATCGGTCGCAGCACGCGGGCAGATGATTTAAGCTGCCGGGATACTGGGCGGCCAGCTGGTTGAAAATATTGGCCGGCGGCGCGGCTGTCGAAAGAAAAAGGCGTTCGACGGGCTGTGTCAGCAGCGTTTCGAGGATAAAGGAATCGGCAAACACCTTGTCGCGGGCGCTGCTGGGCAAAAACTGCCCGGTCAGCTGGGCGATCCGCTGCCGGTCTGGGTCCTTAAGCAAGCCTTCCGGCGGCAGCGCCGGCGGCAGGTTCTGCGCGCTGGCCCCGACGACAAACAGCACCTTGGCACGGCGCAGCATCGATCGCTGCAGGTCGCCGATACCCACCTGGTCGATCGCCGATGGAATAACACCCGCGGCGGCGGTGTCCAGTCCGGCTGAGAGGCTGTCCCGAAACTGCTTCATGGAGACGGGCAGGTCAGGCTCCAGCTGCACATACTGGTCCAGGATCCGGTTGAGCGCGTTCCAGGACTGGGCCAGCATGACGGCGGCGTCCATCTCCTGCTGTTCGGCCCAGCGGCTTGTCAGGCTTTCAACCCGTTCAAGCATCCCGCTGTCGGCCAGGACCTGGCGCAGCGCCGCGACCTTGCCCCGTACATCCGGGTTGGCGGACAACCGGCGCAGCGCGTCCCTGACCGGCAGCAGCACCTGGTCACGCAGAGCCAGCAGGCCAGCCTCCGGCGTTTCGCGTTCAGGCCCGGCTTCGTCGGGATCAGAACCCGGCGCCTCTGATTCCGTTGCGGTTGCCAGTCCCGGCAAACGGTACAGCGCGTCGCGGAAAATCCGGTCCCGGCGGAAAAGGCCGCGGGCCAGCCAAACATTTTCCAGGCGGTCGATATCCGCGACCGCCAAATCGCTAAGGCCGGCACGCAGATATGCCATCAGGGCCTGGCGCGACCAGTTCGTCAGGCCGATATCCAGCAAGCCCAGCACATGGCGCATCAGGGGCGACCCGTTAAGCGGCCGTTCCATATCCAAAAAAAGCGGCAGGCCATACTCGCGGAAAACGGCGCGCAGGCGCGGCAGGTAAGACGGCAGGCTGCACAAGGCAACGCAGATGTCGCGGTAACGGTAGCCTTCCTGCTGCACCAGCTGGCGGATCGTGCCGGCCAGAAAGCTGAGCTCATCGTCGGTCGAACCTGCCTTGATCAGCTGCAGCGCCTCCTCGTCCTGTGTGTCCGGCTTGATCGCCTGGCTGCCGTGGCGCAGCAGACGCGCGATCCGGGCCTGCAGACCGGTCGCTTCCGCGTCAATCCGGCTGATCTTCAGACCGGGCAGCACCGTCTGCAGATGCCAGATGGTTCTGCGGCCGGCCATATAGGCTTCCAGCCCCTGGTCAAGCACCTGCGAATCGCCTGGCGCCGCATCGGCCGCGGCGGTCAGCGTCACGTGCGCGCAAAGGCCGGCCAGGCCCTGGAGCACGAGCGACTCCTGGGGCGTGAAATCGCGCACTTCACCGAAACCGCTGACCAGGACATGCGCCTGCCTGAGCCAGCCCAGGCGGGACCAGGGCCAGGGCCAGTCGGTTCCCGGCAGATCGGACAGGGTCTGCAGCAGTTCAGCCAGGCGGGTCAGATCGTCTTCGGCATCGGTCAGTCCGGTTTGCGCCAAGGCCGCGTCGTAGCCGCCCAAGACACAGGCCAGGTCGAGGCTTTTATCCCGAAGCGCCTTTTCTTCGGCCTTTTCGGCGGCCTCCTGGAGCTGATCCGCGCCGATCCGGTAACGCTTGAGATCGCCGAGCACCGCGGTCACCTGGCGGATAAAGCCAGGCTTGTCGGCCAGGTACCCGAAACTGTGCAGCTTATCCTTATTCTGGTGCAGAACCCGGTGGATCAGCATGGCCCGGCCAACCGGATCGACCGGGGCAAGCGGCTGGCGGCCGACTTCCCCCAGCAGCCGCCAGGCGAGCCGGCGAAAGCTGAGCACCTCGGCCTGCATCAGGCCGGGCGCACGGGACATGGCCAGGTAGTCCTGCTCCATATCCATCTTGGTCTGTTCCGGAACGACAAGCAAAACCCGGCTGTCCGGTGCTTGTTCGGTCTGCCGGATAGCCAGTTCCAGGCAGGTCCGGCGCAGAACGCTGCGCTGCATGCTGTAGATCAGGCGCAGCATGTCAAGACCGCATCAGGCAGCCGCAGGCCTGACGCATGGTCAGGTTCTGCCGGCTCAGCCACTGCTGGATGCGTTCCAGCTGCGGCTGGCGCCTGATCTTCATCGTGGTCGTGCGAACCAGATCCTCTTCCGTATACAAAAACCAACGGATGCTCTTGTAGACGGGCATCGAACGGTTGACGGCCTTCACGTGTTCGGCCAGCCAGGCGCTTAACGCTTCTTCCGTCTGAGCGGCCAGCGCTTCAGGCAGCAGGGCTCGATCAATCTGAAGCAAGGCGCAGATATCGACCGCGTCTGTGGCTGACTCGTCGCCCCAGACCATGGCGGACGCGACGCCCTCGATTTGCAGGAGCAAGGCTTCTATTTCTTCTGGAAAAGCTTTTTTGCCATTGGCCAGGACAATCATCGATTTGATGCGCCCGGTGATGTGCAGCGATCCGGTTTTGTCCAGGTAGCCCATATCCCCGGTCCGCAGCCAACCGTCCGGCGTCAGGATCGCGGCCGTCTCCTCGGGGCTGTCTTCATAGCCGAGCATCACGCTGCGGCTGCGGGTCAGGATCTCGCCAATGGCGCCCGGCTGGTCGCTATCGGTATCGATCGCTACGTCAATTTCGGGCAGCGGCGGCCCCACGCTGCCGATCACATGGTTGTTCCGGTGGCAGCAGGCAATGACCGGCGAGGCTTCCGTCAGGCCGTAACCCATGAAAAAATCGATGCCAAAGTCATTGAAAGTCTGGGTGATTTCCGGATCGATGGCCGCGGCGCCGACCACGACCAGACGCAAATGCCCGCCCATGGCGGCCAGGATACGTCCAAACAAACGGCGGCGCAGGTCGATGCCGCCGTAGCGCAGGACACGCGCAGGCGGTCGCAGCACCCGCACCAGCAAATCCTTGCCCGATGCGGCCAGGTTCTCCTGCATTTTGCGGTAGACGTTTTCAAACAGCAAGGGCACGGCGATCATGACCTCGATCTGCCATTCTTGCATGTTCTTCATGAAATAGCGCAGGCCGTCGTTGAAGCAGATGCAGCCGCCGCAATAGAGCAGGTAATTCAGCCCGGCGGTATTTTCAAAAGTGTGGTGCATCGGCAGAATCGAGAGCAGTTTCTCTCCCGGCCTGATCGGCAGGATGCCGCTGATGCTCTGAATGTTGCTGCACAGGTTTTCCTGACTGAGCATGACCCCCTTAGGCTGGGCCGTCGTCCCGGATGTATACAGCAGCGATGCCAGGGCATGGGGATCGATGGCGGCCCCGACAAAGGCGCGGTCGCCCTGTGCCAGGCGCTTTTGTCCCTGCCGGATCAGGTCATTCAAGGTGAGTTGGGTGCAAGGCGGCCCATCGGCGGCAGCACCTCCGTCTGCGACGGCTACATCACCGGGTGCCGAGCCGTCTGCCTCATGAAGGCAAATCGCATAGGCGATCCGGGGGCAGCAGTCGAGCACGGTCCGGGCGACGCTGCGCTGCTGGCGGCCGAAAAAGAGGACATCGACCCGGCCCCGCTCGATCAGGCGCTGCACCTCCAGGTCAGGCAGCTGCTTGTCCAGGGGAACGACAACCCCGGCGCCATTGATCACGGCATGAAAGGCCAGTGCCCAGCCATAACCGTTGTCGCCCAGAATGGCCATACGGCGCTGCTGCAGCGGCAGACCTGAAAGCGCGGTGCCGACTGCTTCGGCATCCGATAAAAACGTCCGGTAGCTCCGGGTCTGCACAGGGTCGCCCGGTCGATTGCGAAACAGGAAAGCAGGAGCATCGCCATAGAGATCGGCGCTTTGGCGGAGCATTTCGATCAAGGTGGAAAAGGAACGTGCGGCATGATGTCGCTGCCCCGTTGTTGTCTGCATGCTGTTACCCCCGTCGGAAAGACAAAAAGCGTAAATAGAAACCAGATGTCAGGCAAGCTTGGACCCGTCAGTCTATCGTATTTTAGCAAAATATGTGTTATTCTTCAACATAAGCGTCCGGTCCCTGATGGGGGGCCATTGGATCCAGGAGGTTATATCCGGTTGAATCAGACATCCCGACAGCATCAGGAAGACGCGCGGGCCTGCAGGCCTGGCGGACATAAACGAACGGCGATCGATCACCATTATGCCCGTTACCCGCTGCGGCGCGGGCTGGTCGGCAACATGGCCTACCTATTCGGGATGGCCTATACGCACCTGGGCATTTACCTGCATGCCGACGGCCTCGACAACATCCCGAAACAGACCCCTTATGTCATCGCAGCCAACCACGAAACGTATGTCGACGGGATGTGGATCGGGTCGTATCTGCCCAGGAACCATTTTCGCCTGATGAGCTGCATCGCGGCCAAGGATCTGGAGGACCGCCATGGTCTGCTCGGCAAGCTGATCGTCCGGGTTGGCCGCGCGATCACGATCGACCGTTTCGGCAACCCGGTCCGCGGGTTGATTATTGCCAGGAAAAAGGTGGAAGAAGGCAACATTCTGCTGGTGCACCCGGAAGGCACGCGTTCTGTCGACGGGCAGCTGGGAGAATTCAAGGACGGGGCGGCCTACATTGCCCTGAAGAGCCAGGTGCCGCTGCTGCCGGTCTTTATTGACGGCGGTTACGAGGTGTTTAACCGCCATATGAAAGCACCCCAGCCCTTCGACGCTGCCCACGGGCGAAAGCGTGAAGTGATCTTAACCTTCGGCAAGCCGCTCGATCCGGCGGATTACAAGAACCCCAAGCAGATGACCCAGGCGCTCAGCGACTGGATGCATGCGCAATATGCAAAAAAGCGGATTCCACGGCCTGAACTGACATCAGCCAAAAATCAATAGAACGCAAACCGGACCGCGCCCGGCATGATCTGAAAGCTCAAACGGTCGCAGCTGAACGCGTCGCCGTCGTAGTTGCCCAGCAGCGGTGTGCCGGCTGCTTCGAGCTCACCCGATACAACCTGCCATTGATGAATCGCCGGATCCCCCAGATGGGTGCCCTGTTTGTATTTGGGCAGCAGTTGAATGATTCGTCTGAGCGGCAGGTCATCGACCAGGCAGAACGTCAGTTTGCCATCGTCGAGCAAGGCTTGCGGTGCCGGGTTGTAGCCGCCGCCGTAAAAGCGCCCGTTGCAGATGGCGGCCAGGATGAACGACGATGTACCGCTGACCTCCTGGTGCGAACCGTCCGGCTGCACGGTCTCGATTGTGTAGCGCATGCGGTAGGAACGGCGCCCGAACAAGGACTGGAGGATCGCCAGCGGATAGACAGAGCTGCCCAGGAAGCGCAGCCGCCGGTTCAATTGAGCCGCTTTGATCTGCACCTTGGTGTCGAAGCCGAGCGAGGTGATGTTGATGCAGGTCTCGTTGTCGATTTTGACCGCGTCGATCGGGCGTATCTTGGGGAAAGGCAGCATGGGCAGCAGCTTGTCCACCTCGCGCGTACTCAGTGCCGTGCGGGCCAGATCGTTGGCGGTACCGATCGGCACAATCCCCATGGCCGCCTCGGTTCCAGCCACGCCGGCGGCCACTTCGCGGGCTGTGCCGTCGCCGCCGCAGGCAAAGATCACCGCGCGGTTTCCGTAGGTCGCAGCCAGCTCGGCTGCAAGTTCGGTCGCATGTCCGGGTCTTTCGGTCAGCAAGATCCGGCAGCTCGGCTGACCTGGCGCTTGCGCGAAGACCGTTTCGATCCGACCCGTCAGGTGGGACCCGTCCCGACGGCCTGCCCGCGGGTTGATGATAAAACAAAAGACATCCGGTTGCCCGACTTCAGCCAAAGCCATCTGCCTCCCCTAATCTGTCGATTTGCTTTCTGTCGTCGCCTGATTGGAAGCTGTGTCCGGTTTCTCCGTGATCGGGTCGATGTTCTTCCCGGTCAGTTCCTGCCATCTCAGTTTCTGTCGGGCCATCAGGTCGCTGATTTTACCGATCTCAATCGGCCTGCGAATTTTCTGGGTCGTGGTCTTGACCATTTCCTGGAAGCTGAACACGTACTGGCGAATGCCCTTGAACGCGGGCAGTCTGGCGTTGATGTCGCGGATCAGCTTTTCCAGGTGGGCGCCGATGCTGCTGTCGTCGGTTTCCTGGCCAATGGTCTCCTTGAGCCGCTCCCGGTCGACAACCAGCTTGGCGGTGACGATGACGTCGCCGTCCTGGCCCGTCTCACCCCAGACCAGGGACTCTTTTATCCAACCGGCCTGCCCGATCAGGTACTCCAGCTCTTCGGGGAAAACCTTCTTGCCGTTTTTAAGCACGATCATCGACTTGACCCGGCCGGTGATGCTGATGCATTTCGTCTTCGGATCGAGCCGGCCCAGATCGCCGGTATGGAACCAGCCGTCCGCGTCGATCACCTCGGCCGTCAGCTCCGGCTCTTCGTAATAGCCCTGCATCACGATCGGGCCGCGCACCAGGATCTCGCCGTCATCGCCGGGCTGCTCAGCATCGATGGCCACGTCAACCCCGGCAACCGGCTGCCCGACGGTGCCCGGCACGAATATTTTCGAGTTGCAGCCACAGACAACCGGTGCGGTTTCGGTCAGGCCATAGCCTTGCAGGATATGGAAACCGACCGCGTCGAAAAAGCGGATGATTTCCGGATCGATCGGTGCCGCGCCGCAAATGCCCAAATGCAAACGGCCGCCAAAGGCATCAAGGATCTGGCGGTAGACCCGGCGGCGCAAGTCAATGCCCACACGGCGAAGTCCCTGGGTCAAGGGAATCAGCTTGCGTACCAGCTTGTCTTTACCGGACTTGGCCAGGCTTTGCTGGACCTTGGCGTAGAAATTGGCAAACAGGAGCGGCACGCCGATGACCATGTCGATCCCATACTCCTGCATGTTTTTTTGAATATAGCGCAGCCCGTCGGCCACATGGATCTCCGCTCCGATATAGAGCGCCATGAACAAGCCGCACGTGTTCTCAAAGGTGTGGTGAAGCGGCAGGACAGATAGCATCCGCGTGCCCGGTTCCAGCTTGACCATGCCGGCGATGCCGAAGATATCAGCACAGACATTGGTATGGCTCAGCATGACTGCTTTGGCGGTACTGGTCGTTCCTGAGGTGAACAGCAACGACATCAGGGCATCGGGTTGAATGACCGCCTGGCGGTAGCTGGTGTCGCCGCTTTCAAGCCGGTTCTGGCCCCAGGCCAGCAAGGCGTCCAGGCGCATCCAAATGGTCTGGGTTCCGTGAACCAGGCTCTCATCAGGCGTTGTCCAGTCCGTATCACCTCCGCCGGGCAGTTTGCCCGGGCGCATGCAGACAAACACGCGAAGCGAAGCCGTTTCCGACAGGTTTTGCTGCAAGGTCTCCTGGAACTGGGGATCGTAAAAGATGACTTCTACCCCACCGCGCCGGATCAGGCCGGTCAGTTCTTCGGGCGGCAACAACCGGTCAAGCGGGACTGCGATGCCCGCACCGCAGACAATGGTCGTGAATGCCAGGCTCCAGGCATAGCTGTTCTCACCGACAACCGCGATCCGGCTGCCTGACAGACCCAGCGCGTACAGAGCTGTTCCCAGCGCGTCGACTTCCATGCGGAAGTCCGTGTAGGTCCGTGTCTGTGGCGGATCGGCCGGTTTATCGCGAAAACGAAACGCAGTCTGGTCGCCATACAGGCGTACAGACTGGTCCAGCATCTCCCGCAGTGTGGTAAACGAACGAACAGGGAAATACTGTTTTCCATGAATCATTTGCATCGGTTTTAACTCCCCGATCCAATCTTGCGCTCGATATAGCTGATAATATCGCCCAGGGTTTTGATTCGGTCGATATCCTCATCTGTTATCTGCACGTGGTAATGTTCTTCCAGTTCAATGACCAGTTCGTAGAGGGCCAACGAATCCATGTTCAAGTCCTGGATCAGATCGGTGTGTTCGCTGAACTGGTCTTCAGACTGTCCGGTAACCGCGGCCAAGGCCCGGCTAACGATCTGGGCGATTGTATTTCCCGCCTTATCAGGCATTTTCCTGTCCTCCTGTTATGGCCCGGACCTGATTGTTTTTGCTTTTTACCTCGGTTGCCGTTTCGGCCGGATCGGTGTAATGCTTGTACTGCTCATTGACAAAGCGGGCGATCCGCTCGAGCGTGGCAAGCAGGATTTGCTGCTGATCTTTGTCCAGCGGATTTGTCAGGCGGTCGACCAGCAGGGTATGGAACTTGGCATGCATGCGGTAAGCCAGCTTGCCTTTTTTCGTCAGGCGAACCCGGACAACACGCCGGTCACGCGGATCGCGCCGCCGCTCGACATAGCCCTTGCGAACCAGCCGGTCAACGGCTACGGTCAGGGTTCCGGTTGTGATCTCCAAGGCAGCAGCCGTCTCGCTCATGGTCTTGCTGTCATAAAGTCCAATGCCTTCCAGCGTGTGCATTTCTGCTACAGACAAGTCGCTGAAGTTTCCCCGGCTTAATGCTTTTTCCTCCGTGACAAGAATATGGTCGAAGATCTCGAGCATCAGCTGGTTTACACGTTTTTCATAATCGTTCATCGGCTGCCTGGCGGCTGTCACCTCCTATCGGATTCGGAGAAGGTTTGAATATCAAATAGTCTACCGCTCTTCAGAATTTTCTGCAAGCGTCAGATACGGCTGCAGCTGAGCATACTGGCTGTAGCGGACATGTACCGAAGCCTGAATACCCTCGGGAAGATATGTGATTGCATCGATACGGCCATTTTGCCGGACCAGGTCGAGCAATGCCGCTTCGCTATAGGGCAGCAGCAGATCGACAGCGAGCATGTGAGCGGAGGCAAAGTCTGCCAGGGCTTGCCGCAGCGCGTCAAGGCCGGAGCCGGACAGGGCTGAAACCGGAAATACCTGGCGTCCCTGGCTGGCTGCAATGGCCATAGCCTGTTCACGGATCAAACCGGACGGATCATGGTCGACCGTATCCAGGTCTGCTTCAACGGGTTCGCCCAAAATCAGGTCCATTTTGTTAAAAACAAAGTAGCGGGGCTGAGACGAGGCGCCCAGCTGATCAAGAAGCTGCTCGACAACAGCCATTTTCGCAGCTGCATCCGGTGCTGCAGCATCGATAACCTCAAGGATAAGATCGGCATCTGCCACTTCCTCGAGCGTTGCGTGAAAAGCGTCGACCAGATGGTGCGGCAGACGGCGGATCAGGCCAACGGTATCGACCAGTAAAACGGCATTGCCGCCAGGCAGAACCAGGCGGCGCACGCTGGGATCCAGCGTGGCGAATACCTGGTCGGCAGTAAACAGGTCACCGGCACACAGTGTGTTGATCAAGGTCGATTTGCCGGCATTGGTGTAGCCGACAACGGCGACGCTCATCATCTCGTTATCATGGCGATGCTTGCGCAGACGGTCGCGTCGAATGGCAACATCTGCCAAGGCTTTACGCAAGGTGGCAATACGCCGGTTGATGTGGCGGCGGTCACTTTCTAGTTTCGTTTCACCTGGACCGCGCGTGCCGATTCCGCCGCCAAGGCGGGATAACGACCGGCCCAAACCAGTCAGGCGGCTCAGGCGATACTGCAGCTGGGCCATTTCAACCTGGAGCTTGCCTTCGTGACTGCGCGCGCGCCGGGCGAAGATGTCCAGGATCAGGAGCGTCCGGTCGATGACCTTGCAGTCCGTGATCTGGCTGATGTTGCGAATCTGTGCGCCGGTCAGTTCGTCATCGAAAATAACGGTGTCCGCCGACAAGGCTGCACAGGCGGCAGCAAGTTCATCGATCTTACCTTTGCCGAGCACGGTTGCTGGGTCCGGTTTCGGGCGGCGCTGGCTGATACGACCGACCACTTGACCGTCGGCAGCCAAGGCAAGCTCGCCGAGTTCGTCAAGGGAACGGTCAGCTTCGTCCAGTTCTTCCGTGGTCGTCCCCACGATCAGGCCAACCACAATGACCCGCTCTTGGAGCGGTTTTGTATCTTGCGGCCTTTGCTCAGCTTGACGGCTTGCCATTCGTTTATCGCCTCCTTGATATTGTCCAGGGGTCCATTTGCATTTTACGTGCGTTCTTACTATAATACAACCATCTTGCCTCGACTT
>JAAYJD010000131.1 GCA_012523135.1 Clostridiaceae bacterium | reverse complement strand
TTCGTGTATTATGGAATACAATTCCATAATACACGGTATTTGCATTAAATTCAAATGATGATCCGTGTGTAGTGGTTCTACAACGATTTCTTCACCCGGATGAACATGGAACCTGTCGCAAGAACATCCTATGCCTAAAAAATAACGGTGGAGGCCAACTGAAGGCCGACCAGTACGCACGTGCCTCCCTGCGGTTCCTGAAAGCATAGGATTTTATCACAAATGATAGTTCATGCGGCTACAGACGCCCTAAGCGCTATGGCAAAATGGAGATAATAGATCTTTCCCCGCTCAAGCTGCCTGCGGCTGGTAGCCGCGGCTTAACCAGGAGGAATCTCAGATGCAATACACAACAGAACTCAAAACCATGGATGCGTATGACGTTGTCGTGGCCGGCGGCGGCCCGTCCGGCTGCACGGCGGCGATTGCCGCGGCCCGCGAAGGGTGCAAGACGCTTTTGATCGAAGCCACCGGGGCGCTCGGCGGCATGGGCACCCTGGGCCTGGTTCCGGCCTGGTGCCCTTTCTCGGACAAGGAGAAAATCATCTACCGGGGCCTGGCCGAGAAAATCTTCAACCTGAGTAAGGCCGCCGTGCCCAACGAGCCTGCCGAAAAGCTGGACTGGGTGGCGATCAACCCGGAGGAACTGAAGCGGATCTACGACGAACTGGTGACGGACGCCGGCGTGACGGTTCTTTTCAACACGCTGCTGTGCGATGTTTTGGTCGAGGACGGCTCCGTCACCGGGCTGGTCGTGGCCAACAAACTCGGTTTGTCGGCCTGCCAGGGCAAGGTGTTCGTCGACTGCACGGGCGACGCCGACCTGGCCGTGATGGCCGGCGCCCGCTACGAGAAAGGCAACGCCAAGGGAACGGTCCAGCCGTCGACGCACTGCTTCTCGATCGCCAACGTCGACACCTACGCCTACGAGCATGTCGTCCGCAGACGTATGCGCAACCACAACCTGACCGACCAGAGCGTCAGCAACCTGATGATGAACGACCCGGAACTGGACCTGATCGTCGACACCCATTTCTGCAACTCGATGTTTGCGCCCGGTATCGTCGGCTTCAACGCCGGCCACCTGTTCGATGTCGACGCCACCGACCCCTTCCAGGTCTCCGCGGCCATGCTGCGCGGCCGTAAGCTGGCCAGCCAGATGCTGAAAGGGCTCAAAAAATATGCGCCAGAGGCCTTTGCCAACGCCTATGTCGCCCAGACCGGTTCTTTGCTGGGCGTGCGCGAGAGCCGGCGCGTAACCTGCGACTACCAGCTGACCGTCGGCGACTACCTAAAACGGCGCTCGTTCCCGGATGAGATCGGCCGCAACGCCTACTACATCGACGTGCACCATTCGCTGGAGGAGCTCAAGGGCGTGCGCGACGGCACGTTCGACCCTAATCAGCGCTTCGAGCATTACGGCCCCGGTGAAAGCCACGGTATTCCTTACCGCTCCCTGACGCCGAAGGGCCTGAAGAACGTGCTGGTTGCCGGCCGGACCATCGACTCCGACCCGATCATCTTTGGTTCGGTCCGGGTGATGCCGCCCTGCCTGGTGACCGGCGAAGCGGCCGGTGTGGCCGCCGCCATGGCCTGCGCGCAGCCAGCAGCCGATGTGCACCAGGTGGACGTGGCGCAGCTGCAGGAAAAACTGATTGATTACGGTGCCTACCTGCATATCGACCAGTAAAAAGGGGAGGGAGCAGCATGGAACAACTGGACTTTTCGCGCCAGGCATTGCCGCTCAGGGGCGATTATGATGTGGTCGTGGCGGGCGGCGGAACTGCCGGCGCCCTGGCCGGCATCGCCGCGGCGCGGTCAGGCTGCCTGACCTTGATCGTCGAGCAGTTGGGCTGCCTGGGCGGCTCCGCGACCGCCGGCCAGGTCACGCCCCTGATGAGCTCTGGTCTTGCCGTTAATCCGGGCCATTGCCCGTTAGGCCTGGAGGTCAACAGCCGCCTGGAAGATTTGGGCGGCTGCTCTCGTGACGGCCACCTGTTTGACCCGACGCTGCTGGCTTGTGTCCTGGAAGAGATGGCCGTCACCAGCGGCTGCCGGCTGCGCTACCACACGCAGTTGGTTGGCGCCATCCGGGATGGCGATACCGTGAAAGCAGCCGTCATCTGCAACAAGGACGGCATCGGCCAGGTCACAGCCCGGCAGTTCATCGATGCCACGGGCGACGCCGATCTGGCGCTGCTGGCCGGCGAAACCTGTTCAAGCGGTGACCGGAACGGACGCAACCAGGCGGTCTCGCTGCGTTTCGAAATGGCCGGGATCGATTTTGACGCCTTCCACGCAGGCATGCGCCGGCTGGGCTACAACGGCAAGCACTACTTCGCGATGAACACACCCGGCATGGCCGGTCTGCTCGCACAGGCCGAACAGGACGGTTTGCTCGAGCACCAGGATGTGGTTTATTTCCAGGCCTTTGGCATCCCGGGCAAACCGGACGCGATGTCGTTCAACTGCCCGGAGCTGACTACCCGGGCTGGCGTGACGGACGCCGCGTTTTTGTCCGCCAAGCAGGTGGAAGGCAAGCGGGCCGTGCTGCGCCTGCGCCGCTTCCTGCGCGAGCGGGTGTCCGGCTTCGAAAAGGCCTACATCACCCAAATCGCCCCGATGGTCGGCATACGCGAGTCCAGGCGTGTCGACGCGCAGGTCAACCTGACCATTCAAGACGTGCTCGCCTACCGGAAGTTCCCCGACGCCATCATCTCCTGCGCCTACCCGGTCGATGTGCACGGCGGCGAAGAAGGCGACAGCCTCCGCTACGACGCGTCCGTTCCGGAGGCTGAACGTTACTGGCAGGTGCCGTACCGCATCCTGGTCGCCAAGGTCAACCAGAACCTGCAGGTCGCCGGCCGCTGTGCCGGTATGGATTTTATGGCCCAGTCCGCCGCCCGCATCCAGTTGGTCTGCCGGGCGATGGGCGAAGCGGCCGGCCTGGCCGCCGCTGCCGCCATCAAACAGCCGGGCGGCCTGCGCGCGCTCGATCCGGTGTCGGTCCGCAAGCTGTTGGCAGACCGCGGCATGGTCATTTAGGGTCTGTTCATCAATAAGTTGCTCGATAGGTTCTTTGAGAGATTGACCAGACTCGTCATTCTCTCAAAGAAAAGAGCAACTATTTCCTTAACAGTCCCTTAGTCCAGCGCCGGAAAAAAGCAAAGGCGCTTGCCCGCCGACTGCATCGCCAGGATACGCTCGCCTTCCCAGCGGACGCCAAACGTGTGCTCGCGGAAGGTGTACGTCTGGTCAGCCGTATGCATTTCCCATTGGATTGCGATCCGTGTTCCGGCCTTGAGCTGGCGCAGGATGAGCGTGCCGTCGCTGA
>JAAYJD010000130.1 GCA_012523135.1 Clostridiaceae bacterium | reverse complement strand
CGCGTCAGGTTGTTTTCCAATCCCCAGCAGATACTGGCCAAAAGGACAAAAACCGCTCCGGGCATCATCCTGATCTGCCCGATGTCGCCGATCGACAGCAGCACGCTGGCCACGGTGATCAGGAAAATGGCCAGCCACATCCGCCTGCCGATCGCCTCCCTGAAAAAAACCAAGGCGATCAAGGACGTGGCGACGATTTCGAAATTGTTGAGCAGAGCGACGCTTTCGGCCGTGGTCAGCTTCAGCCCGAGCATCAGGAAAATCGGGGCGGCGCTGTCGAGCAAAACCATCCCGACGACGGCCGGGCGTTCCCGTTTGGTCAGCCGGGCTTCGAGCAGCTGTCGCTTGCCGAGAAGACGTCCGGCGTTCACCGCGAGCATGCCCAGTCCGGCTCCGAGATACAAGAGCGCGGCCATCAGGAGCGGCGGGATCTGCTCCAGCAGCAGCTTTGACAACGGCGCACTGGTCCCGAACAAGACAGCGGCCAGGATGGCCATCCCGATGGCCTGTTTCCTTATCATCGTGACGCTCCCTTCGACGATCTGGGCTGAAACGGATACCTTTGCGGTTTAAGGACAGCATACCGCAAGGCTTCATGCTCTGTCACGTTCTCAGCGCTGCGGTTCTTGACAGGGCTGGCTGCTTTGCTATAATACATATGAACAGTTGTTCATATGTTTGTTTAAGGAGGGTCCTATGCCGAACGATGTTATTGGTGCCGAGCGCTGCGACTGCGATGTCATCCACGACGATGTTGTCGCCCGGGTCCGCAAAACCATACCCCGGGACGAGACCTTGTTCGACCTGGCCGAGCTGTTCAAGGTTTTCGGGGACTCCACGCGCATGAAGATCCTCTGGGCCCTGGACACCTCCGAGATGTGCGTCTGTGACCTGGCCTACCTGTTCAACATGACCCAGTCGGCAATCTCGCACCAGCTGCGCGTGCTCAAACTGGCCAAGCTGGTCAAGAACCGGCGCGACGGCAAAGTGATTTATTATGCTCTGGACGATGAGCATGTCCGGCAGATCATCGACCAGGGGCTGACCCACATCAATGAACTGCCGTGAACGGGGCGGATGAAAGATGACTGCTATAACCAGAAAAGAATTCCTGATCGAACACCTCGACTGCGCGGACTGCATCGCCCGAATCGAGCAGCACGTGTCCGGCCTTGCGAACGTCGCCGAGGCCTCGTTCAACGCCGCCACCCGCCTTCTTTCTGTCACGCTTCGGGATGCAGGCGGGCCCAAACCGGTTCTGGACGAAATCCAGGCGATCGTCGCCAGCGTCGAACCCGACGCCTTGGCGCGCGAGCATCCCCCGATCGAACAAGAGGACCAGAGAGTATGGCTCCTGGAGGGACTGGACTGCGCGAACTGCGCGTTTAAAATCGAGCAGGCGGTGCGCGGAACCGATGGCGTTCGCCGGGCCAGCGTCGATTTTACGAGCAAAACATTGACGTTTGAGATCCAAGGCCGTGCTGACCCGCAGCAGGTCATGG
>JAAYJD010000129.1 GCA_012523135.1 Clostridiaceae bacterium | reverse complement strand
GTCCTCGCGGTAGAGGGCCCGGATCTCGTCATCCGGCGACGCGGACGGCGAGTCCAGGATCAGCCCGATCACGTACGACTGGTCGAAATCCAGCTTGGCGATTTCCTTGGCCAGGCCGTCTTTGTCCGAATCAGGCGTCGGCAACTGGTTCCATGCGATCAGGGAAGCGGACACGCCGGTGCCGAACCCGTACAGGATGACATTGGTGGTGGCGGCATGGCGGCGCACATGGCGGATGGCGGCCAGGACATCGGCCCATTCCGCGTAGCCGAAGCCCGACAGGTGGCCCTCCGACTGGCCCGTATTGCGCAAGTCGAACGCAAGCACGTTGAAGCCCAGCCCCACCAGGTGGTGGTAGAGCCGGGGCGTGTCCAGGTCGAACTGGAGCCGGTTCTTGCCCTGGTCGTGCACCAGGATGATCGTGCTGACCGCCGGATCGGCCTTCATGAACCAGCCGTACAGCATCGTCTGCTCGTCGAGGGACGGGAAGCTGACCACGGAAAACGGCGGCATCACATTGCTGCTGAAGGTGGTGAGGGGGACCGGCTCCTGGCGCATCACCTGGTCGGCCGTGATAAACGACCAGACAACCAGCGCGGCCAGCGACAACGCAATCAGAGACAGCAACAGCACAGCCGGGCGGATAAATTGGCCCGGCCGGCGGCGGAAGCTGATGCGGCTGACACTGGATCGCGCGGTCATGTGTTACCTCCCAACTGGTTTTCAGAGCGGTTCCCATTATATCATGGGGGACTGGTTTGTGGTAAAATTGAGGCCGATGCGTGCGTGTCAGCGCGAGGAGAGGAGACAACATGAATCTGTGGCAAGCCATCCTGTACGGCCTGGTGCAGGGGATAACCGAATTTTTGCCGGTGAGCAGTTCGGGACACCTGACCTTGCTGGGCCAGATCTTCAAAAGCGACGAGAGCGCCATGCTGTCGTTTACGACCTTGCTGCATGTCGGGACCCTGATCGCCGTCTTCGTCGTCATGCGTAAGGAGATCCTGGCCATCCTCAAAGATCTGCTCGGTCTGTCGATGCGCCTGATCGTGCTGGCGACCGTGCCGGCCGTCCTGGCCGCCGTCCTGCTGGGCGGCTTGATCGAGCGCCTCTTCGGCGGCGGTTTCCTTGGCTATGCCTTTTTACTGACCGGTATCGTGCTGGCGGCGACGTGGCTGAGCAAGCGCGCCCGTTCCGGCCAGGACAAGCCGGTCGGCTACCGCGAGGCCCTGGTGGCAGGCGTCGCCCAGGCGGTGGCGATCGCCCCCGGTGTCTCCCGCTCCGGCATGACGCTGGCCGCGCTCCTCTTTTCCGGCGTCGACCGCGAAAAGGCGATCCGCTTTTCGTTCCTGATGTCGATCCCGGCCATTCTGGGCGGATTCCTCTTTGACGTGATCGACATGCTCCAGGGCGAAGGCGCGGCGCTGGCCGCCTTCGGCGCGGGCAACATCCTGGCCGGCGTCCTGGCCGCCGCCCTGGCCGGCTATCTGGCGATGGAATTCATGCTGCGCCGGCTGACCCGGCGCGGCTTTCTCGTTTGCGCCGTCTACGTGGCGGTGCTGGGCATCCTGGTCCCGATCGACCAGAACCTGATCCACCTGGTCTTTGCCTGAAAGGACACCATGATCTTATCCGAGCAACCATCTGAAATGCGGCGCGACCTGCTGGTCCTGGGGATCGAGTCGTCCTGCGATGAGACCGCCGCCGCGGTCGTCGCCGGCGGCCGGCGGATCCTGTCCAATGTGATCGCCTCGCAGGCCGATCTGCACCGCCGCTACGGCGGCGTGGTTCCGGAGATCGCTTCGCGCATGCACCTGGAGGCGGTCATTCCCGTGATCGACGCCGCGCTGCGGGAAGCCAAACGCTCTCTGGCCGACATCGATGTCATCGCCGCGACCCGCGGCCCCGGCCTGGTTGGCGCCCTGCTGGTCGGGCTGAGCGCCGCCAAAGGCCTGGCCCTGGTGACCGGCAAGCCCCTGGTCGGGGTCCAGCACATCGCCGGCCACGTGGCCGCCAACTACCTGACCGACCCCGACCTGGAGCCGCCCTTCTTGTGCCTGGTGGTATCCGGGGCCCACAGCCATATCGTCCAGGTCGACACCGGCGACCGCTTTCACATCCTGGCCCGCACCCGCGACGACGCAGCCGGCGAGGCGTTCGACAAGATCGCCCGGGCGATCGGTCTGGGCTACCCGGGCGGTCCGCTGCTCGACCGCGCGGCCCGCGACGGACGCAGCGACGCGGTCGAGCTGCCCCGCACGACCCTGGCCGACAGCCTGGACTTTTCCTTCAGCGGGGTCAAGACCGCCGCCCTGAACCAGCTGAACCGGCTGATCCAGCAGGCGGAAAAGAGCGGCCGGACCTGGCAAGACCTGGTCCCATTGGCAGATTTTGCCGCCAGCTTCCAACAGGCGATCGTCGACGTCCTGGTGGACCATACGATGCAGGCTGCCGCCCGGACCGGGCTGCGCCGCCTGGCCCTGGCCGGCGGTGTGGCGGCCAACAGCTGCCTGAGGCGCTGCCTGCAGGCGGCCGCCGACCAAGCCGGTCTGATCTTGTCCGTGCCGCCTCCGATCCTGTGCACGGACAACGCCGCCATGATCGCCGCGGCCGGGTACCGGGCTTACCTGGGCGGCCAGCGCGACGACCTGTCTCTGGACGCCGTGCCTTACCTGGACCTGGACGGCTGAGCCCGGCTGTCCGCAAACCTGATGTTAAAATGATACAAAAAAACGTGCATATACCGCATAGCCTGTGGATTATTCAAAATCCCGCCCGTGGAAAACTAACGGGAAAGCGGGCCAAACAGCGCCCTTGCAGGCAAAAAAACACATGTTCGTGTGGATAACTGTGTGGATAGTGTGCATAAGATGGGTATGAACCGAGCATAAGAAGAGGAGGGGAGCCGATGGTCCAGCAAAAAAGCAGCCGGCAGATTGCCGAGAACCGGAAGGCCTACCACGATTATTATATTGAGGAGCGGATGGAAGCGGGCCTGGAACTGCAGGGGACCGAGGTCAAATCCCTGCGCCAGGGCCGGGTCAATCTCAGCGACTGCTACGCGACAGTCCGGGAC
>JAAYJD010000128.1 GCA_012523135.1 Clostridiaceae bacterium | reverse complement strand
TGGAAGAAATCGGTTGAAAACCAGCCGTTGCGGCAGATGACCGAGTCCAGCGGCGGCGGCGTGATCACCAGCACATCCGACACATAGGTCAGCGATGTGACCTGGGCGGCCAGCTCCGACTGGATCTCCATGCGCCGCATGGGATCGAAATAGTCATGGTATATATTGGCATTGTTGCGATAGAAGCGGTACCAGCGCGAAGCGTAGATGCTGTTGCAGGAATTGACGCTGGCGAGCAGGCTCTGGCTGAAGAAGGACAACATGTTTCTTGTCTCAGCCTGCAGCGTTTCCTGGTAATAGGCCTTCTCCCTGGTGTAATCCCGAATAAAAAGAAAGGTTACGACCGTGCCCGAGATGCAGAACAGGCAGAGAAAAGATACGACGATATAGCGAAACTTGGTTTTTTGGCGTGCGTTGTGCAATGCGACAAACCTCAAGTCCTGTGTGCTTTGGCTTTTATCCATTATATGGATTTTGGTGTGCTTTATCAATGATAAGACCTGCAAGAATGCGACCAACAACCTTGTTTGCGTCCCTGTTCTAACTGTATCTTTGGTTCACAGAGCCGTTCACCAAAGGTGTAGTTAGTCGATATGACCATAAAAAATGCATCTGTGCCTATCTTGATTGTGCAAGTCTAGTGAACATGCCTGATCACCAGATCGCACTTGCCGCCGGGGCTGGCGGATGATATGTTAGGCCGGTACAAGCTTGTATCGTATTCTTGTTTTCGCAGACAGACGCGGAAATCCGCGTGCTTGCCCGGTCTCACCTGACGAGCAAAATCGATCATGAAGAAATGTCTCATTGGAGGTAAAGCATGGAACGCAGAAAAAGGAATGGAAAGCACCTGATCAGCATCGCGATCTGCGCGATCCTGGTCATGTCGCTCGTGGCCTGCAGCACCGGCGGAACAACCACCGGTTCAGCTAATCCCTCAACAAGCGGTACTACATCGGGGACCACCACAGCCGGCACCACCACGCCAGCCGCCTATACCTATGCGGGCTCGGCCCCGATTGCCGACGAAACGATCACCCTCTCCATCCTGACGACCAACGGCGGCTCGAAAATGCTGGGTTTTGCCGATATGGCCTGGTGGCAGGAAGTGCTGAAGCGGGCTAACGTCACGCTTGAAATGGAAGAGATCGACAGTTCGTCCTATGGTGATGTGATCAAGCCGCGCCTGGCGGCCGCCGTCGATCTGCCGGACATTGTCAAAATGCCGGGAGCCGACGACGACATGGCCTACATCAAATCGGGTATCTTTGTCGAACTGACCGACTATTATGAAGATTACGGCTACAACTTTGCCAAGCAGTTCGACGAGCATACCATGCTCAAGGGATCGCTCACGACCCCGGACGGTAAAATATTCTACGCCCCGTACATTTACACGACCGCCAACAACTCACGCTGCCTGATGGTCAACAAGGATTTCGTGGAATCTGTCGGCATGCAGCTCGGCGACATCAAGACCATTGATGATTTTTATGCCTACCTGACCGCGGTTGCCCAAAACGATGCCAATGGCAACGGGGATGCCGCGGATGAGGTGGCACTGTTCAGCCGCTCTGGCATGATCCAGCTCTGGAGCATGTTCTGGGGTCTTGATGTGACCGGGACATTCCAGCGTGAGGCAGACGGGAAAGTCATCTGCGGCTATGCCGATGAGCGTTACCGCGAGATGCTGGTGTTCCTGAATCAGCTGTTTGAGGAAAAACTCCTGTACAGTGAATTTGCCACGGCCAATTACGATACGCAGCAGGCCCTGTTTACCAACAACCAGATCGGGTCGCTGATCCATTTTGTGTCCAACTGCACCAGCTATTCGCAGGCCATCGATCCGGATTGGGATTTCTACAATGACGAGCCGATCATCCAGCCCGTCGTACCCCTGACAGGCCCCCACGGCGACCAGCATGTCTATGGCCGTGACTCGATGGGTTCGCTGTTCGGTATCACGCGCTATTGCGAAGATCCTGAGTCCGCTTTCAAGTTCATCGACTACCTGATGAGCGATGAGGTCGGCGAGCTGACCTGGTACGGCATTGAAGGTACCGATTATGAGATCGTCGATGGGGAGATCCAGTTCACGGAGGTCTACCTCAAGAGCGAGGATGGCTACCGCTCGAACCAGGGCTACAACTTCGACGGCCTGCCAAGCTACCAGCTGGGCGGCGGCTACATGGCGACGCAGTGCAAATTCGTGCGCGACATGAGCAACGATGTCCTGGTCAAGTACGTCATGAATCCGACCATCACGTTCTCCTACAAACTGGAAGAGGAGAACGAGGTGATCCGCTCTTACGTCGCTGATCTCAAAACCAATTTCTCCGAGAACCTGACCGCCTTCATCATGGGCACCCGCTCGCTCGATACCTGGGATGCCTATATCGCGGACCTGCAGAAGATGAACCTGGACAAAGTCCTTGAGGTTTATCAAGCGGTCAGCGACCGGCAGGCCGCCAGCAAGTAAGCGGCACAGGCCATTCATCTGACACGGAAGGTATGGGCCGCCCGGTCGGCCCATACCTTTTGCCAAATGTCAGACTACGCGCGAGGTGGATCGATGAGACAAGCAGACAGCTCTTCTTTGCTGAAAGGCCGCACCAGAAAGCGGCTGCTGGAGATTCTGAACAGGGACAAGTACCTCTATGCGATGTTTTTGCCCTTTTTCCTTTATTACATCATTTTCAGCTACATCCCGATGTCCGGTCTGGTGATTGCCTTTAAGGATTTCAAGCCGGGATTTGGCATCTATCACGGCGATTGGGTCGGATTCAAGTGGTTTATCCAGTTCTTCAACTCGCCCTACGCCATCCGGACCATCCGGAACACGGTCCTGATCTCCCTTTATGATCTTCTTTTCGGGTTTCCGATCCCCATCCTGTTTGCGGTCTGCATCATGGAGATTCGCCATATGGGGTACAGGCGCATCGTCCAGACGGCCAGTTATCTGCCTCATTTCATCTCCACCGTGGTCATGGTCGGTATCCTGGTCAATTTCTTCAC
>JAAYJD010000127.1 GCA_012523135.1 Clostridiaceae bacterium | reverse complement strand
CTCCTGAGTCAGCAGGAACGGCCGGATGACGGCATGCGGGCAGACATACGAACACTGGTTGCACTGGATGCATTTGGACGCGTCCCATATCGGGATCTGGACCGCAACCATGCGCTTTTCATACTGGGTTGTACCCTGCGGGAACGTGCCGTCCTCACGGCCCTGGAAGGCGCTGACCGGCAGCTCGTCACCGCGCTGGGCGTTCATGACATCGGCCACATCGCGCACGAATCCGGGTACTTTGCGCGCAGCCGCAGGCGCGTCTGCCGCGTCGAGCCACGCGGCCGGGACTGCCACTTCACGGACGGTATTGATGCCGGCGTCGACCGCCGCATAGTTCATCTTGATGACATCGTCGCCCTTGCTGCCATAAGACTTGACGATGGCCTTCTTCATGTAGTCGACGGCTTCGTCAACCGGAATAACCTGGGCCAGCTTGAAGAATGCCGCCTGGCAAATGGTGTTGATCCGGCCGCCAAGGCCGATATCGGCCGCCAGCGTGACGGCGTCGATGGCATAGAAGCGGATCTTCTTCTTCGCGAGGACACGCTTGACGGCGGCCGGCAGCATGGTTTCGATCTCATCATCGTTCCAGAGCGTGTTCAGCAGGAAAATGCCGCCGGGTTTCAGGGCGGACAGCATGTCGTACTTGTCCACGTAGGACTGGTTGTGGCAGGCGACAAAGTCGGCCTTGTTGACCAGGTAGGTGGACTGGATCGGGTTCTTGCCGAAGCGCAGGTCGGAAATCGTCACACCGCCGGACTTTTTCGAGTCGTAAGAGAAATAGGCCTGCACATACTGGTCGGTGTGGTCGCCGATGATCTTGATCGAGTTCTTGTTGGCGCCGACCGTGCCGTCCGAGCCCAACCCCCAGAAGCGGGCCGCGATCGTGCCCTTGGTGGTGACATCGACAGACTCGCCGAGCGGCAGGGACAGGTGGGTGACATCGTCGACGATGCCGATGGTGAAGTTGTTTTTCGGCTCAGGCGCGGACAGGTTCGCGAAAACGGCGAGGATCTGGTCCGGGGTCGTGTCTTTGGAGCCGAGGCCGTAGCGGCCGCCCACGATGACGGGCGCGTCGCATTGGCCCGCATAGGCGGCGCAGACATCGAGATAGAGCGGTTCGCCATGGGCGCCGGGTTCCTTGGTGCGGTCGAGGACGGCAATCTTGCGTGCCGTGGCCGGAATGGCTGCCAGCAGATGCTCGACGGACAAGGGGCGGTACAGGTGCACTTTGACCATACCGACTTTTTCGCCTTGGCCAACCAGGTAATTGATCGTCTCTTCGATCGTCTCGCAGGCGGATCCCATGCAGATGATGACACGCTCGGCATCCGGCGCGCCGCAATAGTTGAACAGCTTGTAGTCGCGGCCAGTCAGGCGGCTGATCGCCTCGAGGTACTCGGAGACGATGGCCGGCAGGGCGTCATAGTAGGGGTTGCTGGCCTCACGTGCCTGGAAGAAAACGTCCGGGTTCTGGGCCGTGCCGCGCAGTGTTGGGTGGTCCGGATTGAGGCCGCGCGTGCGAAAAGCCTTGACGGCGTCCATATCGACCAGCTCGGCCAGATCGGCATAATCCATGACCTCGATCTTCTGGATTTCATGAGACGTCCTGAAGCCGTCGAAGAAATGCACGAAAGGCACACGGCCCTTGATCGCGGCCAGATGGGCAACGGCTGCCAGGTCGGCTGTCTCCTGCACGCTGGATGAGCAGAGCAGGCCAAAGCCGGTCTGGCGGCAGGCCATCACGTCGGAATGGTCGCCGAAGATGGAGAGCGCGTGGCTGGCCAACGCCCGGGCGGAGACGTGAAACACGCCAGGCAGCAGTTCGCCGGAGATCTTGTACATGTTGGGGATCATCAGCAGCAGGCCTTGTGACGCCGTGTAGGTGGTCGTCAGGGCGCCGGCACCCAATGAGCCGTGGACAACCGCGGAAGCACCGCCCTCGGACTGCATCTCCACCACGTTGACGGTCTGGCCGAAAATGTTCTTGCGTCCGCTCTGGGCCCACTGGTCGACATAGTCAGCCATCGGGGACGAGGGCGTGATCGGGTAGATGCCGGCCACTTCAGTGAAGGCATACGACGTATAGGCGGCGGCGGTATTGCCGTCTATGGTCATGTACGTTTTCTTTTTTGCCATGAGATTTTCTCCTTATCGTTTCTTGCCCTGGCGGCAAAATAGCTGTAAACCAAACTAGATTATATCACACAGACAAATCATGAAACAACCAGACTGCGGCCCGTCATCTCTGCTGGAACCGGTAAATCCATCAGGCCGAGCATGGTCGGCGCCAGATCGGCCAAACGGCCTTCCGCGAGGGTCAGCTGACCGGCCCCGGCAACGATCAGCTCGACGGGAAGCGTCGTGTGGGCGGTAAAAGGCCCGCCGCTTTCCGGATCGATCATCTGCTCGGCATTGCCATGGTCAGCGGTGATCAGGGCGACGCCGCCGGCTGCCAGTACCGCGTCGGCGACCTGGCCGACACAGGTGTCGACGGCCTCGACGGCACGGACAGCCGCGTCGAAAAAGCCGGTATGGCCAACCATGTCGCAGTTGGCGAAGTTGAGAATGATGACGTCATACGCGCCGGAGCGGATGCGTTTCACCGCCTCCTCGGCAACCGGGTAAGCGCTCATCTCGGGCTGCAGGTCGTAGGTGGCGACCTTGGGCGACGGGATCAGGCAGCGGTCCTCGCCCGGGTACTCCTTTTCCGCGCCGCCGTTGAAGAAAAAGGTGACGTGCGGATATTTCTCCGTTTCGGCGATGCGCAGCTGGCTAAAGCCCCGGCTGGCGATGTAGGCGCCAAAGGTATTGTCCAGGCTCTCCGGCCGGTACGCGACAAGCAGGTTGGCGTAATCGTCAAAGGTGCGGTCGTACTGCGTCAGCGTCACGTATGTCAGCGGGAAATCGCCGCAGGGCCGCTCGAAGCCGGCAAAATCCGGCTGCATGAACGCCCGTGTGATTTCGCGGGCCCGGTCGGGCCGGAAATTGAAGAAAATAACCGAATCGTTTGCCTGGATGCGCGCCGTCGGTTCACCCTGGTGCGTGATCACGGTCGGCAGGATGAATTCGTCCATGACGCCGGCGGCATAGGACGCTTCGATCGCAGCCAGCGGATCTTCGGCCAGCACCCCTTCGCCGCAGACCATCGCCCGGTAGGCCTTCTCGACCCGTTCCCAGCGATTGTCGCGGTCCATCGCGTAATAGCGGCCCATCATGGTGGCCAGCTTTCCGCTGCCGATCGAGGTCATTTCCGCCAGGAGCTGGCGCGTGAATTCAAGCGATGAATCCGGCGGCACGTCGCGGCCGTCGAAGAAGGCATGGACAAAGACCTGCTCCAGGCCGGCATCTTTGGCCAGCTGCAGCAGGGCATAAAGGTGCGTGTTGTGGCTGTGGACGCCGCCATCCGAAAGCAGCCCGTACAGATGCAGAGCGCCGCCCTGCGCGCGGCAGTTGTGGATCGCAGCTTGAATGGCCGGGTTGCGCGCGAAGTCGCCTTCCCGGGCGGCCTTGGTGACGCGGGTCAACTCCTGGTAGACGATGCGGCCGGCGCCGATATTGGTATGGCCGACTTCCGAATTGCCCATCTGGCCGTCAGGCAAACCGACATCCATGCCGCTCGTCCGGATCAGGGTGTGCGGCCAGTTCTGGCGCAGGCGGTCGATATTCGGGGTTCTGGCGGCCTTGATCGCATTGCCGGTCTCGGACGGGTTGTAGCCGAAGCCGTCAAGAATCAGCAGGGCAACGGGTCTGTGTTTCAGTTGAGTCATGGTTGCAGGTCTCCTTCTGGTTGCGGCCGTCGGATCATTTTTTGAAAAAGAGCCGCGCAGGGCGCGTGGCTCTCTCTCTTAACCTGATCCGACGACGGAACGCGTCAAGCCTTTCCGGCCTGGCAAATCACGCTGAAGTCGTCAGCTTTGAGTGACGCGCCGCCGACCAGGCCGCCGTCAATGTCCGGTTGGCCGAACAGGCCAGCCGCGTTAGCCGCGTTGACGGAGCCGCCGTACAGGATGCGCGTGGCTGAGGCGACCGCTTCGCCGTAGAGGCTGGCAACGGTCTGGCGGATCAGGGCGCAGACTTCCTGGGCCTGCTCGTCGCTGGCCACTTTGCCGGTGCCGATCGCCCAGATCGGTTCGTAGGCAATCGTGATAAACCCGGTCTGTTCCGCGCCGATGCCGGCAAAGGCTGCCTTGATCTGACCGCGGATCCAGTCGAACGTCTCGCCGGCCTCACGCTGGGCCAGGGATTCGCCGCAGCAGACGATCGGGCGGATGCCGTTGGCCAGGGCCGCTTTGATCTTCTTGTTGACGCTCTCGTCGGTCTCGCCAAAATACTCGCGGCGCTCCGAGTGGCCGATGATGACATAGGACACGCCCATCTCGGAGAGCATCGCCGCCGAAATCTCACCGGTGTAGGCACCTTTGTCGGCAAAATAGCAGTTCTGGGCGGCGACTTTGACGTTGGTGTAGGCACAGTTCTCAAGAACCGCGGCCAGGGCCGTGAACGGCACGGCGACGACGATTTCGGACACAGCAGACACGACAGCCGGCTTGAGGGCGTCCAGCAGCTTGATCGCTTCGGCCGGGGTGCCCTTATTCATCTTCCAGTTGCCAGCCGCCAGGGTCCGGCGGGGGTTTTTGTCCATCAGGCAGTCGATGCCCGGCAGGATCTTGCCTTCTAAAAATTCCAGCGACGCGCCGCCGCCGGTCGAAATATGGGTGACCTGGTCCGCGAAGCCCAAAAGCTCGACAGCCGCGGCCGAATCGCCGCCGCCAATGATGGAAACAGCACCGGATTCGGCTACCGCGCGGGCCACTTCACGTGTCCCGACGGCAAATTTCTCAAATTCGAAGACGCCCATCGGTCCGTTCCAGACGACGGTGCCGGCTTCGCGGACAACTGCCGAGAAGGCCTTGACGGCTTCAGGCCCGATGTCAAGCCCCATCCAGCCGTCAGGAATCTCGCCGCTGAGCACGACCTTGGTTTGCGCATCTGCCGCAAAGCGGTCCGCGATGACCGTATCGACCGGCAGCATCAGCTCGACGTTCTTGGCCTGGGCTTTCTCGAGCAGGCTCTTGGCCAGGTCGATCTTGTCGGTCTCACACAGCGACGCGCCGATGTTCTTGCCCAGGGCGGCGCAGAACGTGTAAGCCATGCCGCCGCCGATGATCAACGTGTCAACCTTGTCGATCAGGTTCTCGATGACCCCGATCTTGTCGGATACTTTGGCGCCGCCCAGGATGGCGACGAAGGGGCGCTTGGGACTGCTGAGCGCGGCGCCCATGATATCGATTTCTTTCTGGATCAGATAGCCGCAGACCGCGGGCAGAAAGTTGGCCAGTCCCGCGGTGGAAGCGTGGGCGCGATGGGCGGTGCCGAAAGCGTCATTGACATAGACGTCGGCCATGGAGGCCAGTTCGCGGGCAAAAGCCGGACTGTTTTTGGTCTCTTCCTTATGGAAGCGGACATTTTCCAGCATCAGGACTTCGCCGGGCTTGAGTGACTGGGCTTTCGCCTTGGCATCGTCGCCGATCACATCGGCAGCCAGCGTAACGGGCTGGCCAAGCAGCTCAGCCAGGCGGTCTACAGCCGGCTTCATGGAGAACTTGGCTTCCGGACCGCTCTTGGGGCGGCCGAGATGGGAAACCAGAATGACCCGCGCGCCGGCGCCGATCAGGTACTGGATGGTCGGCAGCGCAGCACGAATCCGCTTGTCATCCGTGATGGCACCAGTTTTTTTGTCCAAGGGCACGTTGAAATCAACGCGCACGATGACGCGCTTGTCGTGTACGGCGATGTCTTCTACATTTTTCTTCAGCATCATGGTCATTCCAGTCACTCTCCTGTGTGATAGTTTCGGCCTGCTTACCAGATGGCATTCAATAAAGCCACCTTGTATTGTATACTGAAGCAGGCCTGATAGCAATGCTTGACACAGGTTTTTTCGGCGCCGGCACGCGCTTGGCTGTCGCCAATGGCGGCAGCTGTGATAAAATAGGCATCGCCAGCCTAAACCGGATGCAGTCATGTGTCCCGCTGCTGCGACGATCATATTCCGGTTCGGATGCCGGCCGGCATCCGATCCATCCACGGGGGGTGGCCGCGTGAAACTATCGCTCCTGATCCCATTTTACAACGAAGAACGGCAGATTCCGCTGACCTTGCAGACGGTGCTGCCGATTCTGGAAGCGACAGGCTGCGATTTCGAGGTGCTGCTGGTCGATGACGGCTCACGCGACGGGTCCTGGTCTGTCATAGCCGATGCCAGCCGAAGCGATGAGCGCCTGGTCGGCATTCGCTTCTCGCGCAACTTCGGCAAAGAGGCTGCGATCTGCGCAGCGCTCGACCAGGCGGACGGCGATGCCGTGATCCTGATGGACGGGGACCTGCAGCACCCGCCCCAGCACATCCCGGAGATGCTCCGCCTCTGGCGGGAAGGCTACGACGTCGTGGAGGGCGTCAAAACCTCCCGCGGTAGCGAATCCTTTTTCAGCAGGCTGAACGCCACGGTTTTTTACGGCCTGTTCCGCCGCTTTTCCGGCTATGACCTGCGCAACGCCTCCGATTTCAAACTGCTGGACCGCAAAGTGGTCGACCAGTGGCGCTTGCTTGGCGAACACGACACCTTCTTCCGCGGGCTGTCGGCCTGGCTCGGCTTCAAGCGCACGACGTTTTCATTTGAGGTCGCCGAACGTCAGGCCGGTACCAGTAAATGGTCTCCGTTCAAACTGCTCGCGCTCAGCCTGAACGCGATCACCGGTTTTTCGGCCATGCCGCTGCAGTTCATCACCTTGATGGGCATTGTCATGCTGGCGGGGTCGCTGATCCTGGCGGTGCAGACGCTGGTCAACTTCTTTATCGGCCATGCCGCGACGGGCTTCACGACCGTGATCTTGCTGCTGCTCCTGATCGGAGGCAGCATCATGATCAGCCTGGGCCTGATCGGCATGTACATCGCGCGCATCTTCACTGAAGTCAAAGGGCGGCCGCGTTACATCGTCGCCGAGACAACCCGGCCGCAGGCTGTCGAACCCCCGGACTGCCGGGACCGCTAGGCGATGCTGGCCCTTTACTGGCTGCTCCTGGCCATTTTCGCCGGCTGGCAGTTCTGTCACGTCTTTTTCGGACCGGCTTCAGACCTGATCGGCCGCATGGGCTCCGGCCAGACCGGCGCAGGTTTTGTCGCGGCGCCCTGGACCACGCTCCTGTTTCGCCTGGCCATGGCCGCCAGCATCGGCGTTCCCGCCATCGCCTGGCTGGTGTACCTGGTGGCGGCCCTGACCGATCCCGTGCTGCCGGACAACATCCACCCCCTGCTGGTCGTCAACGTCAGCTGGTTGGCCGCCGCAACGATCTGGGCGGCCTGGGTCCTGGTCCGCAAGAGAAGCCGGCTGTTCAACAGCTGGCCGACCCTGGCCCGCAGCCTGCACCGGCCGGACAGTGTCTGGCTCTTCTGCTGCCTGGCGATCTGGCTGCTGTTCGCGGGCTGGCTCATGACCAGCACGTTCCGTCAGATCGGCAGCCAGCTGCACGCCGGCTACTCTGTCTTCAGCGATTTTGCGCCTCACACGGCCCTGATCAGTTCCTTTTCCCAGGGACGCAACTGGCCGACCGTCTATCCCCACTTTCCGGGTGACGGGATCGCCTATCATTTCATGTTTTTCTTTCTTTGCGGCAACTTGCATTACCTGGGGCTGCCGCTGGCCTGGGCGATCAACATCCCCAGCATCCTGGCCTTGCTGACGTTCACAAGTCTGCTTGGGTTTCTGGCTGTTCGTCTGACCGGCCGGCCGGCGACGTTTTTGCTGGCGCCCCTCATGCTCTTTTTGCGCAGCTCGCTGGCTTTCTTCACGCAGCTGGCCGACGAAATGCAACGCAACGCCCATCGGGCGGGTACGCTGCGGATCGCCCTGGGCGAACTCTGGAACCGGGCGGCTTTCATCGGCAGCACACCGCGTGACGAATGGGGGCTGTGGGGGGTTAACGTGTATGCCAACCAGCGTCATCTGCTGTCCGGGCTCTCCCTGCTGCTGGTCGTCCTGCTGCTGGTTCTGCCCGACCTGCAAGCCGGCCTGTTCGGTCCAGGCCGTTCAGGCTGGAAGATCGCCGGCCCGTCCGACTGGCGTCGTTTCATCGGCATCTGCCTGATCGTCGCCATGCTGCCCTACTGGCATGGTTCGGCGCTGGTCGCCCTGCTCCTGGTCCTCGTGCCCGTCGCCCTGTTTGCCGCCAACCGGCTGGGATTTGGCCTGACCGCGGCCGTGGCTGTCGCCTCCGCGCTGCTGCAATCCTGGTTCTTCAGCGGCCAGGCGACGCGGGTTGTCCAGCCCGCCTTGTTCTGGGGATTCATCGCACCAGACACCAGCCTGGGCCGTGTTCTGCTGTACCTGCTGACCGTGACCGGCCTGGCCCTGCCCCTCGCGCTGGTGGCGTTCTGGATGCCCGGCTGGCGGCGCAAGGTCCTGATGGCGGGTTTCTTGCTGCCCCTGGTCTTTGCCTTCACCGTATCGCTGACCCCGGATGTCACCGTCAACCATAAATACATCATGATCTCGCTGGCCTTGCTGAACATCTACCTGGCCGATCTGCTGGTACGCCTGTGGACCTGGGCCGGTCACCAAAAAAAACCGCTCGCCAGCCCGGTGCTGATGCGGCGCGCGCTGGCCGTCCTGCTGGGTTTCTGCCTCATGGTCACCGGCGTGCTGGAATGCCGCCTGGTGCGCAACATCAACCAGAACAGCGTCAGCCTGGACACGAAATCCCAGCTGGTCCAGTGGGTCCAGGCCAACAGCCGTCCGGATGACATTTTCGTCACGGCCCCGTACCACTACAACGCCTTCTTCCTGTCCGGCAGATCAGTCTGGTTTGGCCATTCCTACTACGCCTGGTCAGCTGGCCATGACACGGAAGGACGCTTTATGCGCTACAAGCAGCTGCTCGACGCCTGCGGACAGGATCTTGAGGCGGTGCGCGACCTGGTGCAACGCGAAAAGCTGGATTACCTGCTGATCGACAACGCGCTGCGCCAGGCCGAAGACATCAGCGTAGACGAAGCGTTTTTCAACGATAATTTTCAGCTGGTCGCCTGGTTTCCTGATCTGGGTGACATCATGATTTACGACTTGAACAGCCATCCGTAAACGGAAAGGGGAGGTAACGATCATGCCAGAACAAACCAAAGCAGCCACGCGTGCCGCCGATCGCGCCTCATTGGCCCGAATCGTCGCCGTCGGCGGCTGCGACCTGCACCTGCATACGACAGCCTCAGACGGAGCCGACAGCCCCGAACAGCTGGTCGACCGTGTGTTCGAAGCTGGTCTGAACACTTTTTCCGTCACCGATCACGACAGCATCTCCGGGATCGAACCGGCTCGATGCGCCCTGCGGCAGCGGCTGACAGCATGTCCGGAACACAAACCCCAGCTGCTGGCCGGCGTGGAACTGTCCGCGGACCAGGACGGCGAGGAGCGCCACATCCTGGGCTACTTTTTGCACGCCGGCGAAGAACATCTGGAAAGCTTTCTGACTGAGCAGCTGCGTACCCGCCGGCAGCGCAATCGCGACCTGATCGAGCGCTTGCGGGCACTGGGCTACGCCATCGACCCGGCAGCGCTTGACACACCGGATCAGGTGGCGACCGGCCGGCTGCAAATCGCCCTCCATCTGATCCAGAAAGGCTATTTTGACAGCGTCCAGCATGCGTTTGCCGAATTGCTCGGGGATGGCAGGCCAGGCTACGTCGAACGGGTCAGGCCATCCGCCCGCGAAGCCATCGGCCAAATCCACCAGGCCGGCGGACTGGCCGTCCTGGCCCATCCGGCCTTGTATGGCTGGTGCCGTGGCCAGGCCATCGTCTCTGCGCCGCTGCTGCAGAACCTGGCACAGCTGCAATCGATCGGACTGGATGGTGTCGAAGCCTATCACGGGGAGGCGTCTGAAGCTGAAACAAGCGAAATCAAGGCCGCCGGCCTGGCGCTGGATCTTGTCTGCACCGCCGGCAGCGACGACCACGGCCGGAACAAGGACCGCCTCCTGATGTACACCCGCCAGGACCGCTGGCCCAAACGGCGGGAAATCCTGGTCTGCGGCGCCCTGCTGGCCCGGAGCAGGCCAGACGGGCAAACCGAGTACCTGCTCTGCCGACGTTTGAGCACGGGCCGCCACGCCGGCTTCTGGGAACTGCCTGGCGGCAAGGTCGAGCCCGGCGAGACGACCGTTCAGGCGTTGATACGCGAACTACACGAAGAACTGGCCGTCGACGCCGAAATCGGCGCCCTGCATACCGTTCTCTGGCACGATTATCCTGAAGACCGGGTCATCCTGGCGGTCCACGAAGCGCGTTTCCCGACCGGCAGCCTCGCGACCAATGCCCACGACCGCTTCTGCTTCGTCACCGCCGACCAGGCCCTGCAGATGAAGATCCTGCCTGCGGACATCACCTTGTTTCAAGCTTTGGCGGCAAACCTCAAATAGCAAAAAGCCGGGCCTTGGCCCGGCTTTCATTATTCTCACGTATGGTTTATGTTAACCTGCTGCTGGTGTCGTGATTGGAGTAACCTCTGGCGTGGTTACTGGTGTAACCTCTGGCGTGATTACTGGTGTAACCTCTGGCGTGATTTCTGGTGTAACTTCCGGTGCCGTGGTCGTTGTCGGTGCCGTGGTCGGTGCCGTGGTCGGAGTCGGCGCTGCTGTCGGCGCTGCCGTTGTCGGTGTCGGCGCTGTCGTCGGTGTCGGTGTCGGCGCCGGGTCCGAATTGCGCTCGATGATCGCCGAGATCGGGCGGTAGCGGCTCTTGGCCAGCACTTCCCGCTTGGTTATTTTGCCGTCCTTGTACCAGACTTTGTAGGATGTCGCCAGTTGGCCGATATGCTCTTCGCGGATAACGACTTCCTGGCCTGGTTGCAGCTTCTTATTCTCCTTGTATGTCGGCGGGTCGACATCGATATAGCCATCATGGGTCGAGGTCAGCTTGATGCTGACGCCGGCGCCCAGCGAACGTCCGTAGACCTGGAACACGACGTTGGGCTTGCTGAACCAGGCGACAACCGCGATCGGTTTATCGGTGTTGTTGCGGAACTTGAAGTCGGCACCGCCCCAGTTCACCGTCGCATCCAGCCCGATCGGCACATAGGTGCTCGGCCAGGAATGCGAGTACCGCTCGACGATTTCCAGGTCAGCCATGGCTACCGCGTTGTAGAGGGTCGTATTGGGCTGGCAGATGCCGCCGCCAAAGATATCGTCTTCCAGAATGCCGTTTATAATGCCGCCAGCAGGTCTGAATCCAGTCTCCTTGGTCCGCTCGCCGATGTAACGGTTAAACGCGAAGGTCTCGCCCGGGTTAAGCACCAGGCCGTTTATTTTCTGGCAGATCAGGCGAATGTTCTCGTTGCGGTCGGCGTTATTGGAAGCGACCGTTCGGGCTTCAGAGACGAGACCCAGGCCTTTGCTCATTTCAGAAGCTGTCAGTCCGGTCCAGGTCTGTTCGCCTTGAATCGCAACTTTCGCACCAAGCGAACCGTTCTGCAACTGGTCGTTGATCAGCTTCTGGCAGGCAGCCAGGTCCATGGCGTAGCCGGGAACGCGATCGGCGAAGACAAATGTCTTGTTCTTGGTATCAAAGTCTGTCGCTTGCGCGCCGCGCGCCGCAACATTGACTTCTGCGGCGATGGCCTCAAGCGCCGCCTGCAGTTTGGCGTCGTCCCATGTCAGGGTGGTGCTCAGCTTGAGCGGTTTCTCCTGCAGGGCCGTGATCACCGCGTAGCGGGCACGGATTTGTTCTTTCTCGTCTTTTTCGCTGCTGGTCCGGCCGGTCTGCCAGGCCTTTTCAAGCACATCCAGCCAGTCGGAGGCAAGACCGATGTCCGCCCCGGTCAGTGCGAAGCGCTTGTCGCCCAGGGTCAGTTCAACAGCGGTCGCTTCGGCCATGCTGCCTTGCTTTTCATAAAGCAGGCTGCGTACATCCGCATAATTCTCGCCGGAGAGATCCTGATCGTCCAGCCAGATGCCCTGGTAAAAGGCTTCCTGCTCGACCGCGTCCAATATTTTCTGCCATTCCGGATCCACCGTGGTCGGTGCCGGAGTCGGCGTGCTGGCAGGCACCGACGATGTCGTCGTCGGTGTGCTTTCGGTTTGGATCGGCCGGTCCTTATCGAGCTTGCTCCAGGCATAGTAACCACCCACGCTGGCTATCAGAACAACCAGCAGGATAACCGGAACAATCCAGACATGATTTTTGCTTTTGGGGGCCTTTCGGGTCTTAACCATTGTGAAAACGCCTTTCGCTGTTCTTTTTCATAGCTTAGGGAATGATGCGCCGGATCGATATAATCGGATTACGGCTGAAATTGACCGTTGATTGTTTGACAAGGCCGGCGCTGTACGAAGCATGAATATACTCGCCGTTGCCAATGTATATGCCCACGTGATCACAGACACCATACGGTGAACTCCAGTCGAAGCAAAGGATGTCGCCGATTTCGATAGCACTGCTTGACACCTTTGTCCCGGCACGGGCTTGGTCTTTGGCTGATCTGGGCAGCGTGATGTTGAACAACTTTTTGTAAATATATGTCGTCAGCCCCGAGCAGTCAAAGCCGCCCGGCGATTCGGCGCCGTAGACATACTTGGTACCCAGCGTCGATTTGGCAAGATCGACAATCGCCTGCTTTTGCGCAGCGGTCAATCCGGAAGACGTCCCGCCAGCGGGCGCATCGGTCGGCTTGGGCGTGGGGGCCGCTGTCGGCTGCGGCTTGATCTCACGGGTCGAGATCAGATCATTGTAGACATAACCTGTCTTGCCTTCGGCGTTCTTCACCTCGGACCAGTACTGGCCGATGCCCGTCCGGTTCAGCGAATCCCCCAGAACTGCCGTAAACAAGACATCCGTATCGGTGCGCGGCTGGACCCGGATATTGGCTTTCGATGACTTGATGTAGATCAGGCTGTTATCTGCTTTAAAGTCAGCCACGGCCAGCGGTTCCTGCACGACGCCGTTGCGGTCGGTCTCCAGGGGTGTCGCGGTCGGCTCAGGCTTCGCGGTCGGTTCAGGTTTCGAAGTCGGCTCAGGCTTCGCGGTCGGTTCAGGTTTCGCGGTCGGCGCGGGCGTCGCGGTCGGCAACGGTTTACTGATGAAGCTGGTGGAAATTAAATCGTTGTAGACGTATCCGGTTTTGCCGTTGTCGTCAGCGACCTGCGACCAGTACTGGCCGGTCCCCGTCCGTGTCAGACGGTCACCCATAGCGGCCGTATACAAAACATCGGCATCGGTGCGCGGCTGGACCCGGATATTGGCATGAAACGCCTTGATGTAAACCCGACTGCCGTCAACTTTGAACGCCTCCGGTGAGAGCGGTTCCTGCACGATCCCGTCGCTGTCTGTCTTCAGCGGGGTGCGGGTCGGCTGCGGTGTTGCGGTCGGCTTACTCGGCTGGGTCGGTTCGAGTGTCGGCTCCGAAGTCGGTTCGACGGTCGGCTCAGGAGTCGGTTCGGTAGTGGGCTCCTGGGTGGACGTTGTTGTGGTTGCATCAGCCAGGTACCAGGCATCCCAGTATTCACCGCGCTGTAACGCGCTATATTGGTCCAGATCCGGTTCATAGCTGCCGGTTGCGGTTATCGGGCGGCCAGGTTCCGGAATGCTTTCAGGCTCAATCACGGGAATGCCTTTGCCCGGACCGAAGGCGGCATACAGCACCAAGGTCACGAGCACCAGGACAACCGTAAATGCAGGCAGCAGCCGCAGCGCACCCGTCATGATGCCGGACAGCCGGTTCGTGAAAGAACCGGGTTGCCTATTGACGTTGTTGTCGTCTGGTCTGTTTTTATCGGCCAGTTTCCGCATACATACTCCTAATCATGCTACAGCAAAACATCACCCCGGTATCGCCCTTGATGATGTTGCCTAAAGACATTATACATGAATCATGCGCGACAAAAAACAAGATGTCAAGAAAATCGGCAGAATAACAGGAAATAAAACAAAAGTTTGTCCGATTCACAGCTTAATATGATCATATGCCAATAATTAAGGATTGTCGTAACAAAAAGCACCGGTCTTTCGACCGGTGCTTGTCTGTCTTCTGGCAGAGGCTTTAGCTGATATCCACTTTGCGAACGACTTTTTTATCAGGTTCGCGTTTGGGCAGTTCAAGATGCAGGATGCCTTTTTCCATCTTGGCTTTGATGCTTTCTGCGTCGATGTTCTCAATATTGAAACTGCGGGTCATCGAGCAGCAGCGCCGCTCGCGGCGTAAATACTTGTCTTCTTTGACCTCTTCGTTCTCATCGACATTGACCGATATGGTCAGGATGTTGTCATCAACCTCAATGGCCACCTGTTCCCGGTCAATTCCGGGCAATTCAGCTTCGATCAGGTACGCCTTGTCGTTCTCGCTGATGTCGACCCTCATGAAGCCGCTGCGGTTGTAAAATGTCGGAAAGATCGCATCATTAAAGAAATTCTCAAAAACCTTGTCGATGTCCCAGGCGCGGTCTGCGCTTGTGTTCTGCAACTGATTCCTTCTCCGATCAAATGGTACCAAACCAAACATTGTGAGCACCTCCCTGTTTGACTTTGTTTGACTTTACAATTTAATTATAGTCAAAGATGGTCTAACTTCAACAAACTGAGTGTGAAATAATTGTTACGATTTTGTAAACTCGACCGCATAAACATGACATTTGTGTTGTTTAAATAATACATATTCACTGGATATATGTTCTATTCAGGGATCATTATCACAATATAACGATTATTGATTTAGATTTCCCTGCGTAGGACATAATCGTCCATCACGAACCCATTGCCGATATCCGTGACAACTGAATCGATGCAGGAAAACCCCAATTTTTTATATGCCGCGATTGATCCGCTGTTGTGCTTGTTGACGGTCAGCCAGATGGACCGCTTCTTGTCCCGGCGGCAGCGCGTTACAAGGTGGCCGAGCAGCGTTTTGGCCAGTCCCTGGCCGCGATAGTCTTTTTTGACATACAGCTTGCTCAGGAAGCAGTCACCATAGTCCGTTTTGTCACTGTACGCCATGTAGGCCGCCATGTGCGGGCCGCAGGTAAGCCAGGCATAGGTGACCCCGCCTTTTCGAATATCCTGCCAGATCCGCTCAGCACTCTGGTAGCGTTCCAGCATATAGGATACTTGCCCGGCTCCGATCAGGCCGGTGTAGTGCTCAGTCCAGATTTCCCGGGCCAGTTCGGCCAGCTGCCGGGCATCGGCTTCGCTTTGGGCCACGTGCAGTTCAGGAACAACCATCGAAGCATCCTCCTGCGAACGGATGATGCTGATTTTAGCGAATCGATACGGATCTGTCCAATCGGACGGTCACGGCGCCGATCAGGGCAGCATGCTCAGATGTTGCCCAGGACAACATGTTTCAGCTGCCGGCGGGCCATCTGAGCCAGTTTTTGCATCCGCTCGGGACTGATCGGCGGAGGATCTGCCATCTGGTAGTCCGGATGGTGCCGGCTCAAGTGCCAGACGATTGCCGGATCCAGGGCGGCGATCCAGTCCGCCATAGCCTGAATTGCCTCTTCCGAATCGTTTTGACCCGGGATCAGCAGGGTGGTCAGTTCGACATGGCTGCATGCGGCAGCCATCCGGATCGTCTCCAGGACCGGCGCCAGCTCGCCGCGGCACGTCTCCCGGTAAAAGCGCGGATCCCAGGCCTTGAGGTCGATGTTCAGCGCATCGATAATGGGCAGCAGCCCGGCCAGCGGCTCCGGGTTGATCGACCCGTTGGTGACCAGCACGTTTTTCAGGTTAAGTCGCCTGACCTGGCGGGCACAGTCCAGGACATACTCGTAGTTGACCAGCGGTTCGTTGTAGGTGTAGGCCACCCCGATGTTGCCATGGACCTGCTCACGCCGGGCCAGATCAGCTAGCGTGTCGGGGTCGATCAGGCGCCAGGCGGCTTCCTGCTGCGAAATCGACCAGTTCTGGCAAAACGCGCAGCGGAAGTTGCAGCCGTAAGATCCGACGGACAAGATGGTATGCCCGGGGTAATACCGGCTCAGCGGCTTCTTCTCAATCGGGTCCAGGGCGATGGATGTGACTTTTGCGTACGCATCGGCGATCAGGGTCCCGCCGCGGTTGGTTCGCACCCGGCACAGGCCCGTCTGGCCGGACCGCAGGACACAGCCGTGCGGACACAGCTGGCAAACGACCGTCCCGTCAGATTTGGCCGCCCAGAACAGCGCGGTCTTGTCGCCGGGACGTGGCGTGTCAACGCTCATGACAAACTCCGTTCGGCAAAGGCCAAAGGCGTCCGTGTGTTCATGTCAGGTGTACCGCTCGACCCGGAAGCGCTCGATCCGGTAAGGTTCGTCGGCACGAATGCCGGCTTTGCGGCAGGCAATGGCCAATTGCTCCTCGACGGTATCGACGCCTTCCAGATCCGGCAGCAGCAAACCGGTCTTCGGCCCGCTGCGGACGATGACGCCGTAGAGCTTGGGATCCAACTGAGCCCGCGATGTAATCGGCTCCGCGGCACCCAAAATATCGACGCTGACCGATAGCTCAGCCAGCTCGTCAGCCCGGACAGGCTCGAAACGCGGATCGCCGGTCGCGGCGCTGACGGCGTTCTGGATAATTTCTTCGACCAGGGACGCTGTCGTCGCTACGGTCGTCCCGATGCAACCGCGCAGCTCGCCGTTCTTTTTCAATGAGACAAAGGCGCCCGCGCTGTTATTGAGCCACGGATTCTCCTGCACCAGTTCAGCAAACGACTCCGGGTGCGGCTGGTGTTGGCGCTTCACGGTTTCATCGATGGTTTTACGGGCAATCTGCACCGGCGGCGACGCCTTCTGCTGCTCGTGGCTGACGGTTTCCTGCCAGTGCAGGCGGGCAGCCTGGAGCGGATCGACCAGCGGCGGCAAGCCGGCCGGATCCGGAACGATGCGCGCGACGCAATAGCCGATGCCGTACGGGGCTTCATAGCTCAGCATATCGCTGCGGATCGCCAGGCCGGCGAAAGCGCCGCACAGCATCACGGCCGCGCGGTAGCCGCACTCGGCGGCTTTCTGCCGGATGCGGGCGTCGATCGCCAGCAGCCGGGTCCGGTCGCCCTGGCTGAGCGCCTCAACCAGCTGGCGGTCGTAGGCGCCGCCTTCAGGACAGGATCCGTAGGGACTCTCCGCATTCACCTTGTGCGACTGATCGCCGCTGGCAACCAGCACGATGCGCCGGCCCAATGTTTCGGCAGCTGTGCGGATGGCACGGCCGACTGCGTAAAGGTCCGGCAGCGGCAATCCGGCGCTGGCCATCGCCACCAGCTTGAACGTCGTCCGCTGCTGCAGGAAATACAACGGAACCACCGCGCCGTGATCGAGCGAACGGTCGATGTTGAACCGGCCCATCTGGCTGTCGCTCAAACTGCCGGCGGCTATGCCCAGCTGCTGGCAGCCCTGCAGGATGCCTTCGAGCAGCTCCTGGTCCTGCTGCAGCGACAGGTGCGCTTCCGGCGCGCCGAACTTGGACAAATCGCCGTGCAGCTCCTGCTCGTCGTACACAAACAGATAATCGCTGAAAAGCGGGGCGTGCGGCGATATGAGCACGACGGTGTCCGGCTTGCGATCTGCCAGGTCTGCCGCCAGCTGCTGCATCGCCTGGATCGTCTGTCCGGCTTTGATCCGGCCGGCGTCGACCCCGGGCACGATAACGGGTGGATGAGGCATAAGATAACCTGCGAGCAAAGAACCCTGATCCGACATGGCCATCATCTCCTGATTACTCGGATTCACCGGATCCGGCCTGTGCAAAGGCCGGCGATCAAAAGCGTGAAGCAGTTTGTGTCCTGAACCGGTCCGGCAGCATAACGCCAACCGCTGACCGGTTCGCTTCGATCAGATCAGACAGTTTTATTATACGCCGTGCCAGCCTGTTTGTCTTGAGCGGTTCTGCGCTGACGGCAAGCCTCGTAAAGCAGCACCGTCGCCGCACAGGAGACATTGAACGACGAAGCCGCACTGTCCGGATGCATCGGAATGGTCGTCATCAAGGTGCACTGCTCGCGCAGGGATCGGCTCAGGCCGTCGGTTTCGCTGCCCAGCATGAACAGCGTGGGCCGGGCCAGATCCGCCTGGTCGACAGGGTGTTCCCGGTGCGCGGTGGTGCCGATCAGCTGCAGGTCCGGCCAGCGCTGGCGCACGCGGCCGAGCCAGGCACACAGCGTGTTGTTGTCAGCCAGATAGAGAACCGGCTGGCGGAAAAACGAGCCCATGCTGGCCGCAATGACCTCCGGATCATAGCGGTCGACACCATGCCCGGTCACCACCAACTGGTCGACGCCGAGGCCGTCGCACGAGCGGATCAGCGTGCCCAGGTTGCCTTTGTTGGACGGGCGGTCGAAAAGGACCAGCAACGGCCGCTCCTGCCAGTCGCCGGTCTGGGCGGCCAGCAGATCGTTATCGCGCATCCGGACGATGGCGCACAGCTCGGAGGCGTCGGTTTTTTCGCTGAGTTCAGACATCAGGGAAGCGGACAAGGCATACTGAACCGAAACCGGCACAGAAGCCAGCAGGTCTTCGGCCCAGCCGGACACATGCTTTTCGAACGAGTAGATCCAGGCATCGATCTGCCAGCCGCTGCGTACGGCCTCGTTGATGTTGCGCACGCCCTCGACGAAAAACTGGCGGTAACGATGCCGCTTGTTGCGGTTGGTCTTCAAGACCTCGAATTTCTGCCAGGCGGCATTCTTGCTGACAATCCGCTCGGTTCGCGTACGCATGCGTCCTCCCCTGTCCGGAACGCGGCGGACCTTCAAGCCACCGGTCCCATGTCTTCAAGCCAGAAGTCCTCGAATTCCAGAGAAATCACCTCATAGTACAAAACACCGTCGAAGATGACAAACATCGCCTCATCCAGCGACCGGATCTGGTAAAACTCCGGCTCGAGGTTGGCCTCTGCATAGGCCTGAACCTGCTGTTCCAGCCGGTCCGGCTGGATCTGCAGCACATCGAGGTATGCGCGGTTGTCCAGGAAGGCGCCAGACGACAGGTCGTAATGGTAAACCGAATACAGGTAGTAGGCTTCCGAGTCGACCCAGCCGGCGATGCTCTCGATGGCCAGAGTCAGACAGGTCTCATCGAACTGGGAGAAGTAGTCGACGGCGTAATAGACGTCCGCCTCGAAACCGTCTTCGCACAGGCTCTGTTCGTAGGCGATCCGCAGCGCCAGCTCCTCGTTAAGCGCGCCCGACCGCTCGTCATCCGGCTCGATCAGCGGCAGCACGACGGTCACGGCGCCGTCCTCGAAGCGGAAAGCTTCCTGCACCGAGTAGGTGATTACCGGCGCTGTCGTCTCAGCCGGTGTCGGGGTGGCCTGTGCCGTCGGCGCGGCGGTGGTCACGGTCGGCTGTTCCGTGGTCGTTGCCGCTGTTGTCGTTGTGGTTGTGGTTGCCGGTCGCGGTGTCGGGGTCGCCCGCTCGGTCCTGGCCGTCGTGCGGCGCGTCGTCGGCCTGGCCGTCGTCACTTCGGTCGTCGGCCTGACCAGGTTGCCGATCGCCTCAGCCAGACGGCGGTAATTGCTGCAGCCCGGCAACAGCAGGGCACACACAAGCAACAGGCAGGCGGCGGCTGTCCATTTCGCTTTCATTCGGCTCATGTTGCCTCCTCGCGTCATCATCGTGCTTCCTGACGGGAGCGGATCTGTTACAGGGGAACTGTGTCGCCGTTTTTACGGCCCTGGGCCAGGGCGCGCCCGGCAGACCGGGCCAGATCCAGATGGTAGTCGGCCGTCCAGCGGTTGGCCCCGATGTAATCGAAGATCTGCAGGCCGGTGTGACGGCAGAACCGGTCCAACTGCTCAAAGCACGTCAGCTGGCCGTTGCCCGTGCCGCCAGGGGTAGCCACGATCAAGGCCTGCTTGCCCGCCAGCAAGCCTTCCTGACCGCGCTGGCAGCGGCGCAATCGGTCCAGGCAGGACTTCAGTGTCTCCGACATTTCGCCCCAGTACACCGGCGTTGCCAACACCAGTACGTCGGCTTGGGCCAGTTGACCGATCAGCTGATCCAGTCCGTCGGAACCAAACTGGCAGCGCCGTTCCGACAGGCAGGTTCCCCAACCGTCATCACACACCTGGCAGCGGATCAGGGGCAGATCCTGCAGGCGAATTTCTGTGACCGATGCGCCGCCCTCTTCGGCTCCCGAGCGTACGGACTGGATGACAGCCTGGCACAGGCCGTCCCGTTTCGGATTTCCGGATAGAATCATGATCTGCATCGCAATACCTCCTGCAAGCAACAAACGGACATTCTACTGGCATTTTACCATAGAACAGGCGGCCGCTCACGCGGCTTGCTGCCGCCAGCGGGCGGACGTATAATCGATAGCGTCCGGTCACCTGGCGGACCCAGCGCACGACAATCGGGTGCGAGAAAGAGTAAAGATGGCACATACATGGCCGCAAGCTGTTCGAACCGCCCTGATCCGGCTGACAGACGCCGGCTTTACCGCCTGTCTGGTCGGCGGCTGCGTGCGCGACCTTTTATCCGGCCGGCAGCCGAACGATTTCGATCTGGCGAGCGATGCGCGGCCGGAGCAGGTCCTGGACGTGTTCCGGGACCAGACGGTCGTCAAGACCGGGCTGCAGCACGGCACGGTTCTGGTCGTGCTGGATCATGTCCCGCTGGAGATCACGACCTTTCGTGTCGATGGCCGCTACACAGACCGCCGCCGGCCCGACAGCGTCCGGTTTACCCGTCAGGTCACAGCGGATTTATCCCGGCGCGATTTCACGATCAACGCCATGGCCTGGCCCTGGCCGCAAGGCCAGACCAGGGCCTGCTTTGATCCTGCCGATGTGATCGATCCGTTTGGCGGCCGAACCGACCTCGAACAGCGCCTGATCCGTTGTGTCGGCCAGCCAGAACAGCGCTTTGACGAAGATGCCCTGCGCATCCTGCGCGCGCTGCGCTTTGCGTCCGTGCTCGGCTTTCAGATCGAGGCCCAGACAGCGGCCGCGCTCCGACGCCAGGCCGATCTCCTGCAGCATGTCGCCCGCGAACGGGTCTTTCATGAGCTGATGCTGCTGCTCGGCGGGCGAAATGCCGGACCGGTTGTCGCTGCTTTTGCCGCTGTCCTGCATGTGATCCTGCCCGTTCTGCCGTCCGAGGCTGACCGGATCGGCCAGCTGGCCGGAACACTGGCGCGGCTGCCCGGTCAGGCGGTCGTGCGCCTGGCCGCGCTGCTGCAGCCGGCCCAGGATCCAGACCGGATCGACGCCCTGCTCACAAGCTTGCGCTGTGACCGGGCGACCCGCGCGCGGGTGCTCAGCCTGACCGATTGCCGCAGCCGCTTGCCTGAGCCAGACCTGCCGGCTGTCAAGCACTGGCTGCGCCGCTGTCCGCCGGATATCGCCCGCGAGGCGGTCCGGCTCGAACAAGCCGCCCTGCAAGCCGGCCGCGAGCCAGATCGTCTGAACTTAGCGCAGCTGACCGCCCTGGACCGGCAGATCGGGCAGATTACGGCCCAGGACGCCTGTTACCGGCTGCCTGACCTGGCCGTCAGCGGCGCCGACCTGCTGCAGCTCGGCTGTCGTCCCGGTCCGGCTGTCGGCCGGCTGCTCGAACATCTGCTGGACGCGGTCATCGCCGGCCGCCTGGCCAATCGGAAAGAAGATTTGCTCAGGGAAGCAAAAAATGAACTGGAGGCACACCCATGACCTACCTGGAAGACAAAATCGCCGAACTGTCCGCTTATCTGCCGCCGCTGACCCGGGAGGCGGATTTTGACCTGTTCTGGGAAACGACGCGAACGCAAGCAGACGCGGTCTCGCTTGACGCCCGCCGAACGCCCTGCTCCTACCCGATCCCGTCCATTGCGGTCAGCGACATCCAGTACAGCGGATTCGACGGCACCCCGATCCATGGCTGGCTGATCGTCCCGACCTGGCGGCCGGCAAGCCAGCTGCCCTGCCTGATCCATTACCACGGCTTTACCGGCAACCGCGGCCTGCCCTGCGATTTTACCGCCTGGACCAGCCTGGGTGTGGCCGTGCTCAGCATCGACTGCCGCCAGCAGGCCGGCGACACCGGCACGCGGGCCGTTCTCTCCAGCGGCTGCACGCAAAGCGTCGTCTGCCAGGGAATTCTGGATCCGAAGGAATACTATTTTCGCGCGGTCTACATGGACTGCCTGAGGGCGATCGACTTTGCCGCGGCCCAGCCCGAAATCGATCCGGGGCGAATCATCCTGGAAGGCGGCAGCCAGGGCGGTGCGCTGGGCATGGCGGTCAGCGCCCTGGACGATCGCCCCTGGCTGGCCATGGTCGATGTCCCTTCCAACAGCCTGCTGCACGAGCGGGTCAGCAACGCCCATGGCTCGTTTTCCGCGGTCACGGACTACCTCAAGATCCACGCGCACCTGACAGACCAGGTTTTTCGCACGCTCAGCTATTTTGACACGATGAATCTGGCCGACCGGATCCGCTGCCCGCTGCTGGCATCGGTCGCCCTGAACGACACGACCTGCCCGGCAAAATTCTATTTTGCCTCCTACAACCGCATCACCAGCCCCAAAGAGATCGCCGTCTACCCGTTCAACGGCCACGAAGGCGGACGCAATGTGCAGCTGCAGCGCAAGCTGCAGTTTCTGGCCGGCTACCTGGACCGATCTGAGCGATAAGGTTTTTTAGAACTTGCGGCCACCGCCGCCATGCGTCCGGCCGCTGCTGGACCGGTGCACCGTGGAGCGCCCGCCTGAGCCAAATCCTGTCCGGTTGACGGGCTGGGTCGGGCGGATGCGCGTGGTGATGAAGGATTTGACCATCTGGTCCTGGACAATGCCGAGATTGGCGATGCTGTTGCGCCGGAACTCGAACACCGGCTGCTGGCTCTTGCCCTTATACTTTTGCTTGGTCCGGGCGAAAAAGCCCAGACCGGACGCGCCCGACATCAGGGCACCAAGGATGCCTTCACCCCAGGTGACCCGGTTCGGGCCGCTCTCGTCTTCCGTATACTGGTCCGACGGAATGCCGTCCGCCAGGTACGATGAAGTCGTGGCCAGGAAAGCCCGGGCCGCGTCGTACGGGTTGTCCGCACTCAGACCGCTGTAGGCCGCGTCGAGCACCGACTCGATGCGCTGGTCGGTCAGGTAGCGGATGCCCTCGCCCGATGTGCTGATGTACGCTTCCCGGTTGTCGTAGTCGATCAGGAAAAGAATGCCGCTGTAGTCCGCGCCGACCCCGTAGCCCTGCTCATCGAAAAAGTCATCGGCAAAGTCACGCGCGGATTTTCCCTGGGCGTCTGCGGTTGTCACGATCACGATATCCATGCCGTACGCCTGACCCAGCTGATCCGCCTCGCCAGCCAGCTGGCTGACTTGCTCATCTGAGAACACGTCGGCCAGATCGACGACACGTTCCGGCGCGGCAGCGGTACGACCTGGCATAAACAGCAGCAGCAGGAACAGGCAAAAGGCCAGTGATGTTTTTGTTTGCCGCTTCACCATAGGAAAAGCCCCCCCAGTATGAGTGCGGCCAGAACGGCGGCGCCGATCAGAAGCGACGTCAAGCTCAGCTTTTTCTGGTCGACAGGCAGTTCGCCGTGAATTTTGCCCGTCTGGCCGTTAATGGCGTACATAAAGGTCTTGCCCCGGTAAAAATAGGTCATGATCCAGGCCGGCAGCAGCGTGTAGTGCCAGGCTTGGGCAGCAAGACCGATGTCTTTGCGGGTCAGGTTGACCTGGTTATAGGTTCCGATCGTGTCCTGGACCAGCGTTTCGGCATACTGGCGCACCCGGTTCTCAATGACCGGCTGGACTTCCGGCTGCTGGATGTCGTACTTCTCAGCAAAAAAGCCGCTCAGGTACGCCAGCGAGAAATCAACCGCTGCCGTTTCATCGTAGGGTGTGATCGAGTCGATCAGCTGGCGGTCGATTTTGCGGATGGCGACCTCGTGCACGTGGCTGACATCGACGATGCCCTTGCGCTCCAGAACGAACTCCTTGTGCTCCGTATATTCGGTGTTTCCGGACGACCAGACGCGCAGGTTGGACGCCGTGCCGGCGTAATCGATACTGGCCTGGTAATCCGCCATCCAATGCGGCAGGTAAATACCGGTCATTTTTTCCAGCTGCGAAGCGCTGGTGAAATCCTTGGGCACGAATTTCTTGCTGCGGGCATAGGTTGTAAAAATATCCAGCGCTTTTTCCCGGTCGACCGAGAAGGGGATGACCTTGTGGGGCCGGTAGCTGCCGGTCAGCCGTGAGGTCACCAGAACCGGGTTGTGGCAGTAATAGCAGAAGGTCGCGGAGGTGGTCTCTTCGGTCACCACCTCCGCGCCGCAGCTGTCGCAATGGTAGCTGACCAGGTGGCTGGCAGCGTCCGTTTCGCCCGGTCGCGCATCGGTCTTTTCGGCTTTGGCTTGCCCGGCCTCGGCCTCCAGCTTCTGGTTGTAGGCTTCGAGTTCCGCTATGGTGAACTCAGTCAGGCAGAAGTCGCAACGCACCTTTTGCAGCTCCGGATCAAACAGGAGCCCGGCGCCGCAATTCGGGCATTTGTACGTTGAAGTCGCCAAACGATCACCACATTTCCGTCATCAAGTCACACCGCAGGTCAGAAAGGATGTCCGCATTCCGAGCAGAACTTGGGCTTGCTGCCCGTCACCTGGTGGCCGCAGTTGGCGCAGGCAAAGCTCTCCGGACGCGATTTACCGCATTCCGGGCAGAATTTGCCGGTATTGGTCGCGCCGCATGAGCAGGTCCAGCTGTTGGCGCCCTGGATCACGGCACCGACGGCGGCCGGAGCGGCCGGCGGGGGCGCTGCCTGCTGCTGTTGCTGCTGCACGGGCTGTTGCTGCTGCATTTGCTGCAGGTTCGCCTGGGATGCCGTACCCATGTAGTTGCCGCCGGCCTGCATGCCGATACCCATGCCCATAAAAGTGGCGGCGCTGCCGTTGGGATTGGAACCGGCCGCTTCCAGGCCGCGGGCGATCGAGCCTTGCACGTAGCCTTCGCGGACATTCGGGTCGCCCAGCATCGCGCCTTTGTTGCGCATGTTGATCAGCTCGCGGGATTCGTCGTCATAGGAAATGCTGGCGATGCCGACCGCCTGGACTTCAAAGCCGCGCATCTTGTTCCAGCTCTCGTCGAGCACGTTGGCCATGTACTGGCTCAGCTCGCGGCTGCGCGACGGCACATGGGAGATGCGGATGCCGTCGACCGACATCTGGTTCATGACGGCCTGCAGCGCCTCGAGGAATTCCGACAGGTATTGCTCGTTGATGTCGTCGATCTCAACGCGATCCTGGTTTTTGGGAATCGCCTCGGCGAAAAACAGCAGCGGGTTGGTGATCTTGATCGAGTACGTGCCGTGTGTGCGCAGGAAGAGCTCGGCGTTGTAAAACCCGTCAAAGTAGTTGAGGGCGTTCTTGGTGCCGAACTTGATCCCCTTGATCTCCTGCAGGTTGACGTAGAAGACCTTCTGGGCGGTCGGCGTCACGCCGCCGTACTTGATGCGGTTGAAGGTTTCCTTGAGCGAGTCGCCGAATCCGCCCGAAAAGAGCGACGGCAATGACGAATTGTTGACGGTGTAATAGCCTTCTTCCGCGGTATAGTCAACCACCTTGCCGCCATCGACCAGCATCATAAACTGGTTGGGGTAGACATGAATGACCGAACCGTTGGAAACGGTGTTGTCCGTCCCCTTGACATTGCTGTTGCGCCGGTCGTCGCGGCGAACCTTGACCCCCCGGGTAAAGACGGTCGAATCACTCATGTCGTCCGGTTCGAGAACCT
>JAAYJD010000019.1 GCA_012523135.1 Clostridiaceae bacterium | reverse complement strand
TTGGCAAATGCGATGACTTCTTTTTTAATATCTTCCGTTACTATTTTTTTAATTCGACATTTTCACTTTCCTCAAACCGCATGCGCTCACCTTCTTGAGATATTCTATCCATATACTAACCGTTCTACCATTCTCGTTAACAGTTGGATAGAATACACGAGCACGCTGAGATGAATGCGGCCAAACGTTTATACGGGGCAGTTTTACACCGCTCGGGGTCAAGGGTCAGATATAGGTGCTACCCTTTGACCGCCCCCAGCATGACGCCTTTGACAAAATAGCGCTGCAGCAACGGATAACTGACCAGGATCGGCAGCGTGGCGACAACAATCGTCACATAGCGGATCTGGACGGACACGGCGGCCCGGTCATCTGAGCCCGCGCTGCCCGCGTCCAGCAGCTCGCTCGAGGACTGGATCAGGACGCGCCTGAGCAGGACCTGCATCGGCATCAGTTCGCTCTTGCTGATGTAGAGAAGCGGCGTCATGAAGTTGTTCCAGCGGCTGACCGCGTAATACAAAACCAGGACGGCCAGGGTCGGCGTGATCAGGTGAATGGCGATCCGGCTGAAGGTTTTCCAGTCGCTGGCGCCGTCCATCTGGGCGCTTTCAAAGACCTCGTCCGGGATCGCGGAAAACGCGCTGCGGCAAACCATGACGTTGAACGTCGACAGCAGTGACGGGATGATCATGACCCAGCGTGAGTTGTAGAAACCCAAGTTGGTGATCAGCAAGTAGGTCGGGATCAGTCCGCCGGAAAAGTACATCGTGAACGCGATGAAAAAATTACAGTACCGCCGGCCGCTGAAGGACTTGCGTGAAAGCGGGAAGGCCGCGATCGTGGTCGCGACAATGTTGAACGCGGTCCCGACAATCGTGTAGAACAGCGTGTTCTGATAGGCGGTCCAGATGCCTTTCTGGCTAAGCACCTGGCGGTAGCCGGCCAGGGTCGGATTGACAGGCCAGAGAAACACTTCGCCGCGATAGACGGCCTGCGAACCGCTGAATGAAACCGCAATGATATACAGGAAAGGATAAAGCGTGATGATCAGCGCAAAAGTGGCGATGATGTACATCAAAACATCGTATCCAGAATCCGAATCGATTCTCTTACTTCTCTTCATGTGTTGGTCACCTGCTTTACCATAAGCTGGTCTGTGTCGTTGCCCGGCTTATCCGGTTGGCGGCATAGACGAAGGCGAAATTGATCAGCGAGTTGAACAAGCCGATGGCCGTCGCGAAGCTGTAATTGGACGACTCGATCCCCTGCCTGTAGATATAGGTCGAAATCACATCCGCCGTTTCATAAACGGCTGAGCTGTACATGAGAAAAACCTTTTCAAACCCGACGCTCATGATCCGGCCAAGCTGCAGGATGAACAGAACCATGATGGTTGTGGAAATCAGGGGAATCGTGATGTAGAAGACTTGCTTGAGTTTCGTGATGCCGTCGATCTTGGCGGCCTCGTACAGGCCGGGATCGATGCCGGTGATCGCGGCGATGTAGATGATCGAGCTGAACCCGAAATTCTGCCAGATCGACGAGCCCACGTAAAGGGTCCGGAACCACCTGGGGTTGATCAGGAAGTTGATCCGTTCGCCGCCCAGTTTCTCGATAATGTTGTTGACGATGCCGTTGTTGATGGTGAAGAAATTGACCAGGATACCGACCATGACCACGGTGGAGATGAAATGAGGCAGATAACTGGCCGTCTGGACGATGCGCCTGTACCCCATATGGCGAATCTCCATGATGCAGACCGCAAACAGGA
>JAAYJD010000126.1 GCA_012523135.1 Clostridiaceae bacterium | reverse complement strand
ACAGGCTGACCCAGGATAAATACAAAGGGTCGTATGAAAGCTGCGGCAAAATCATTAGTAAATATTCAGATCATCCCGGCCTGGACCTGTCTGAGCTGTTTCTTCGCGTGGCTTTCTCATTCATCATTGGCCATTCAGATATGCATCTGAAGAATTTCTCGCTAAGGGAAACGGAACCGGCAAACAGGATCTATGGCCTGTCACATGCCTGCGATATGCTCCCTGTTAATATCATTATGCCGGAGGATGAAGAACAATTGGCGCTTACGTTGAATGGGAAAAAAGAAACATAAGAAGAAAAGACTTTCCGGAATATGCAGAAAACTGCATTATTACCGCAAAATCCGCCAACGCTATGCTGGTTAAGCTGTGTTCGTTATGGGATGCCTTTCTGGCGCAATGCGATCAATCCTATTTATCTGCTGACCTCAAGAACAAATCAAAAGCACTTATTGTCAGCAGGACAAGCGTTATAAAGCTCCCCGGGTAAAACCTGCCGAAAAAAGCGCGTTCTGCAGGATGTTGTCCCGGCAGATCATTTTGATCATGCGGTTGCATGACAAACCTTATCGTCCCGGCCTGACTGTTACTTTTTAATCTGTGGCAGGCCATCCAGACCTATGCTGCCGCCATGCGTTTCTGCTAAACTGGAACTGGAGATATCCTGATTCTTGGAGGTGCCCGATATGCTGGAAGACGTCATCAAAAGCTGGGAGCTATTCGATCTTGGCCAGTCGCTGGCCGGTCCCGTTCTGCGCGAGCTCATCTGGCCCTGGGAAGTCCTCGGCCGCATCCATGGCCTGATCCTGGACCTTGGCCCTTCCCTGCCCGCCTCGGATTACGAGCAGCTGGCAGACGACATCTGGGCGGCGCGTGACAGCCGGATCGCCGCGTCGGCCAGCCTGAGCGGCCCCCTGATCATCGGGCACGAGACCGAGATCCGCCACTGTGCCTTTATCCGGGGCAATGCCCTGATCGGCGACCAGGCTGTCGTGGGAAATTCGACCGAACTCAAGAACGTCATCCTGTTCAACGGCGTCCAGGTGCCGCATTACAACTATGTCGGAGACTCCATCCTCGGCTTCAAGGCCCACATGGGCGCCGGCGCCATCACCTCGAATGTCAAGGGCGACCGCAGCCTGATCACGCTGCGCGTCGGCACCCAGCGGCTGGAAACCGGCCTCAAGAAGATGGGGGCGCTGCTGGGCGATTTTGCCGAAGTCGGCTGCAACAGCGTGCTCAACCCTGGCACGATCATCGGCCGCAACACGCAGATCTACCCCCTGACCATGGTGCGCGGCACGATCCCGCCCGACTGCATCCTCAAGCAGAACGGCGCCCTGGTCGCCAAGAACAAGCCGACCTGACTTAGAGACTGTCCATCAATAAAATTGCTCTATAGCTTCTCCGGGAGATTAACCAGACTTGTCAATCTCTCGGAGAAGAGAGCAACTAATTTATCAACAGTCCCTTAGGTGCCCGACATAAAACAGCCCCGCAATGCTGCGGGGCTGCTTGGAGCTGGATGCGTTTGGTCAATAGTTTTCGCAGAACAGCTCGAAATATTCTTTGGCATGCTTGCAGGCCGGGCAGATCTCCGGGGCTTCTTTGCCTTCGTAGACATAGCCGCAGTTCTTGCAGATCCAGAGGACGGATTCCTCTTTCTTGAAGACGGAGCCGCCGGCGATGTTCGCCGCCAGCTTCAGGTAGCGGGCTTCGTGGCGCTTCTCGACTTCGGCCACCTTGCGGAGCGTCGCGGCGATGTCCTTGAAGCCTTCGGCGGCCGCCGTGTCAGCGAAAGAGACGTACAGGTCCGACCATTCCTCACGCTCGCCGGCTGCGGCTGCGAGCAGGTTGTCGTGGGTGTTGCCGTAAGCCACGGGATAGGCTGCCGTGATTTCGATCGGGATCGCCACGTTGCAGTTGTCCAGGCCGGCCGCGATGAACTTGTAGAAGAGCTTGGCGTGCTCTTTTTCATTTTCCGCGGTCTCCAGGAAAAAAGCTTCAATCTGCTTGTAGCCTTCCTTCTTGGCGATCGAGGCAAAATACGTATACCGGTTCCTGGCCTGTGACTCACCGGCAAAGGCCTTCATCAGGTTGGTCAGGGTCTTGGTTCCTTCGAGTTTTCCCATATTATCCTCCTGCTTTGTCTGTATTGGGGATCGGCGGTCTGCCTGTTCCCTGACTTTGATTATATCATGAGACGGGTGAATTTTCAGATACCGGTTCCCGGGGCTCTTCGTGAATATTCTGTGAACGCAGATCGTCCGCCCACAGCAACGGGATATCGGCCAGCTGATGCAGGTCGAAATCCGTCCAGGGCGCTTCGTGCGGCGGCATGGCCGTGAAATAGAGCGGCTCCAGGCGCGTCGGATGCACCAGGCCGAGTCCGCAGGCGAAAAGGGCCAGATTACCCGGGGCTTGCTGATCCGGTGTCCTGGGGCCATACTTGCGGTCGCCGACCAGCGGCCACTGCCGCGAAGACAGCTGAACCCGGATCTGATGGGCCCGGCCCGTACCCAGCCGGATGGCCAGGAGGCTGTGCGGCGGATGGTCCAGGCTGGCGAGACGGCGGTAGCGCAGCCAGGCTTCCTTGCCGCTGCCGTCCGCCGTGACCTGTACGCGGTTCTGGCTCCTGTCCTTCACCAGCGTATCGGTCAGCGTGTCCTGGTCCGGTTCGGGCCGGCCGGAGACAACGGCCAGGTAGTCCTTGACCAGCGAACGGTCACGGATCTGCCGGCTCAGCCGGCTGGCCGCCTTGGAGGTACGGGCAAAAACCATCACGCCGCCGACCGGCTGGTCCAGCCGGTGAACCAGGCCGAGAAACACCTCGCCCGGCTTATCGTAACGCCGGCGGATCTCCTCCTTGAGCAGGCTCAGCATGTCGGGTGAAGCCGAGCCATCCGCCTGGGACAGGACGCCCGCAGGCTTGACCGCCACGATCAGGTGATTGTCCAGATACAATATTTCGGGCGTGGTCACGGCGTCCACCGGCCTGTCGCGCCGCAGGGCAGCACCAGGCCGCGCGCGGTTGCCGGCAGGCCCAGTTCAGCCGCTTCCGCCTGGCCGCCGTAGGCCGGCTTGAGCACGAGGTCCAGGACATTGGCCAGGACGGCGGGGGCCAGGCTGGTGGCATAGGCGTTGAGCAGGAAAAAGAGCGGCCGGTCCGACAGCAGCCGGGCGCAGCGCGCGACCAGGCCAAAAAGATTGTCTTCGATTTTCCACAATTCGCCGGACGGGCCACGCCCGTAGGCCGGCGGATCCATCAGGATGCCGTCATACTGCCGGCCCCGCCGGATCTCGCGTTCGACGAACTTGGCGGCGTCGTCGCTGATAAACCGGACGTTCTTGTCGCCGTGGCCGGACAGCTGCAGATTTTCCCGGGCCCGGGTGTTCATGCCCTTTGAGGCGTCCAGGTGAACGACCTCGGCCGCGCCGGCCGCGGCGCAGGACACACTGGCGGCGCCGGTATAGGCGAAAAGGTTAAGGATGCGCACCGGCCGGCCGGCGCTGGCCGCCTGCTTGATCTGGCGGGCACAGAAATCCCAGTTGGCTGCCTGTTCGGGAAACAGCCCGGTATGCTTGAAGCCCATCAGTTCGAGGCGAAACGTCAGCTTGCCGGCGACACCGATGTAGTCGACCGTCCAGGTCTGGGGCATCGGGCCCAGCTGCTGCCAGGTTCCGCCCCCGCTGCTGCTGCGCAAATAGCGCGCGTCCGGTTTCGGCCAGGCGTCGTGCGGCCAGACCGCCTGAGGATCGGGGCGCTGCAGCCGGTACGGGCCCCAGCGTTCCAGCTTGTCGCCGTCACCGGCATCGATCAGCTCATAGTCCTGCCATTGATCGGCCAGATAGATCATAGCTGCTCCTTGTTCTGGTGCGGTTATCAGCCGCCGTCGTGAAAACAATTATAGCATACGCATGAACAATCATGGCAAAATGCCCTGTTCAGGCTGTTTTAGGTTATAATTTAACCATCTGGGAGCCGGCCCGATCCTGGCCGGCCCGCTTGCAAGGTGGGTGAATGAAATGGCAAAAACACCGCATATCCTGATCTGCGACGACGATCCGGTCATACACGAATCGCTCAGTCTCTATCTCAAGGCGGAGCGCTTCGCCTACAGCTCCGCCTATGACGGCGAACAAGCGCTGCAGATGGCCGAGCGCGATCAGCCGGACCTGATCATCCTGGACCTGATGATGCCCAAGGTCACGGGCACCGAAGTCTGCCGTGAAATCCGCAAGAGCAGCAACGTGCCCATCATCATGCTGACGGCCAAGGGCGAGGAGATCGACCGCGTGCTGGGTCTGGAGCTGGGCGCCGACGACTACATCGTCAAGCCGTTCAGCCCGCGGGAAGTCCTGGCCCGGATCAAGGCGGTGCTGCGCCGGCTGGGCGAAAAGAGCCCCGAAGGCCGCTCTGTGCTCCGCTTCGAGGGGCTTGAGATCAACATCGACAACTACGAGGTCAAGGTGAAAGGCGAAAGCAACCCCAGCACCCCCAAAGACGTGGGAATCCTGCACTTGCTGGCTTCCCATCCCGGCCAGGTCATGAACCGCGAGCAGATCCTGTCCCAGGTCTGGGGCTATGACTATTTCGGCGACACGCGCACCGTCGACACGCACATCATGCGCATCCGGCAAAAAATAACCCACGATGGGGCCGGCTGGGGCCTGATCACCGTCTACGGGGTCGGTTACAAGTTCGAGGTTTTCCACTAGATGCAAAAAAGCATTTTCTTCCGGCGCGTCCTCTCTTTGCTGCTGGTTGCCCTGCTGCTCTGGGCTGTGCTGACCGCCCTGCTGTACAGCTTCATCTCCCGTCCGCTGTTCACCCGCATCAAGGTCGGCGAACTCCAGCCCAAGGCGGAGACGATCGCGGCCATGGCCGCCCAGGCCCTGATGCGGCCAGACCCGTATTTTAACGAGCTGATCACGTCGGCGCAGAGCTTTTTCGAGTCGTGGATCTTTGTCGTCGACGGGCTGAGCGGCGAGTTCCGCAACACGGTCCTGCCGGCCGAGTACGCCGATGCCGAGCCCAAAATCCGCGAGCAGATCAACAGCCGGATGGAGATGATCTTGTCCGGCGACTACACGTCGGTCTGGTTCACCGGCCGGCTCCCCCTGAAGACAACCGACGAGATGCTCTATATCGGGGTTCCGGTCACCTTGCGCTTCGGCCTGCAATCCACCATCATCGGGGCGGTTTTCTTCGTCCAGCCGCTCAAAGAGCTTAACGCCGGCCTCAACAGCCTGAACATCGCGCTGCTGGTCTCTTCCCTGCTCGTGTTTCTGCTGATGATCTTGCCGGCCTACTACGCGACGGCGCGCCTGATCCGGCCGCTGCGCCAGACCCGGGACGTCGCGCTGGCCATGTCCTCAGGCGATTTTTCCGCCCGCGCCGACAGCAGTCAGAAAGGCGAAATCGGCGAACTGGCGGCGACGATGAACAACCTGGCCCAGGAATTGTCCCATACCATTTCGGACCTGATCCTGGAACGCAACCGGCTGCAGCAGATCCTCGCCAGCATGAGCGACGGCCTGATTGCGATCGACTGTACCGGCACGTTCACCCAGGCCAATCCGGCGGCTCTCGGCCTGCTCGGATTGGCCGATGATCCTGAGCAAGACCCGCTTGCATCCAATACCGAGCTGTCGGACTGCCTGACAAAAGCCATAAAGGAACGCCGGCCGGCCGACCGCCTTTTCCAGATGGACGGACGCAGCATCCGGGTCCAGGCGGCGCCCCTGATCGCCAACGAGGACCAACTGGCCGGAGCCGTCGCGCTGTTGCATGACGTGACGGAGTCTGAACGGCTGGAACAGACTCGGCGGGACTATGTCGCCAATGTCTCCCATGAGCTGCGCTCGCCTTTGACCGCGATGCGGGCCCTGATCGAGCCGCTCAGCGACGGCATGGTGACCGCAGAAGAAGACCGGCGCCGCTACTACGACATCCTGCTGCGCGAGATCATCCGCCTGTCCCGCCTGATCGACGACATGCTCGAGCTGTCCCGCCTCCAGGCCGGTATCCTGCCCATCCAGCAGGAATCGTTCAGCCTCTCCTCGATGCTCGACGATCTCGCCCTGCGCTACGGCGCCCAGGCCGAGGAGCGCCGCCTCACCCTGGCTCTGCCGGCTAACCGGACGGCCTGTCCGGTCGTACGCGGCGATCCGGATCGCATCGAGCAGGTCCTGATCATTTTGCTGGATAACGCGATCAAGTTCACGCCGGCCGGCGGCCGGATCAGCCTGGAGCTGGACTGGCAGCAAGACCAGGTCATGGTCCGGGTCCGCGATGACGGGATCGGCATCAGCCCCGCAGACATCCCGCATGTCTTCGACCGCTTCTACAAAGCCGACAAGGCGCATCAGCAGCCCGGCACGGGTCTGGGACTGTCGATCGCCAGGGAAATCCTGCAGCTGATGAACCAGACCATCACGGTGCACAGCAAGCCGGGCGAAGGCACGGTCTTTACCTTTACGCTGGCTCGGGAAACAGCCGCCTGAAATGTCGGCAGATTGTTGCCCTGCGGACATAGTCTCTTCATATTTATTGCCTAGAATGGACATGGAACCAACGAATTTACCGCGAAAGGATGCATGTCCATGATCCTTGTCTGCGTCACAGACCAGGAATCCTGCACTCGTCTGATCAAAGCAGGCCGGCAACTGGCCGATATCGTCGCCGTACCGCTCAAGGTCATCTCGGTACGCCCGCATGGCTCCGGCAGCTGGATGGCCAGCGAGGAGCTGGAATACCTCTACAACATGGCCAAGCAGCTCAATGCCGAGATGATCATCCGCTTTCATGATTTTGCGGCTGAAGCTGTCGCCGACTATGTCCGCCGCCAGCCGGTCAAAGCCGTCATCGTCGGCGAACCGCCGCAGCCCGGCCAAAGCGTCTTCATTTCTCACCTGGAAGAGCATTTTCCCGATCTGGCCATCCTCTGCGTCAAGGATAACGGCAAACTGCAGCCTGCCCTGGTCTTCCAGGGCAGCGACGAGGCAGGTTGCGCCGGATGACAGCAGACAGGCAGACCGGGGTGCGGATCAACAAGTTCCTGGCCGATTCGGGCCGCTGCAGCCGGCGAGAGGCAGATCAGCTGGTCGCCGCCGGCACCGTTCTTATCGACGGCAGTGTCGCCCAGGCGGGCACCCGCGTCCTGCCGGGCCAGACCGTCACCGTCGCGGGTGAACCGGTTATGCAAAATACAGACCTGGTCTACCTGATCCTCTACAAACCAGTCGGCATCACCTGCACCACAGACACGCGGCGGCGCGACAACATCATCGACTACCTGGACTACCCGCTGCGCGTCTTCCCCATCGGGCGGCTGGACCGCGATTCAGAGGGTCTTATTTTTCTGACCAACGACGGAGACATCGTCAACCGGATCCTGCGGGCGGAAAACCACCACGAAAAGGAATACCGCGTGACGGTCGACAAGCCGGTCACAAAGGAATTCCTGCAGCAGATGGCGTCCGGCGTGCCCATCCTCAACACCGTCACACGACCTTGCCGTGTGACGGCGGAAAGCAAGTTCAATTTCCGGATTATCCTGACCCAGGGCCTGAACCGGCAGATCCGGCGCATGTGTGAAGCCTGCGGCTACGAAGTCAAACGTTTGGTCCGGACCCGCATCATGCACATCACCATCGGGTCGATGAAATCCGGGCAATGGCGCCCGTTCACTTTTTACGAACTGTCTGAACTCAAGCGTCTCCTGGGGCCATCCAAATCCTGAACCGTCTCAGACGGTCAGGCCGCAGTCCCCGTTCTGCCGCGAGATGATCTCCCCGACGCCGTTCAAAATGTAGCGCGGCCGGTAGGGGAAATCGTGCATGGTCTTCATGCTGGTGACACCGGACAAGACCAGCACCGTGTCAATTTCCGACTCGATCCCCGCCACGATATCCGTATCCATGCGATCGCCGATGATGACCGTCTCCTCGCGTTTGCAGCCGAGCAGCTTCATGCCGGTGCGCATCATCAGGGGGTTGGGCTTGCCGATGAAATAGGCCGATTTGCCGGTCACCAGCTCGATCGGGGCGACCAGCGCCTTGCAGGCCGGTGAGATGCCCTGTTCGTACGGGCCGCTGATGTCCGGATTGGTGCCGATCAGCTTGGCGCCCTTGAGGACCAGGTTGACCGCCTTCTGGATGGCTTCGAACGCGTAGTTGCTGGTTTCGCCGACGATCACGTACTCGGGATCCGCGTCACTGAACGTGACCCCGGCCTCGTAGAGGGCGTTGAGCAGCCCTGACTGCCCGATCACGTAGGCGGTGCTGCGCGGGGACTGGGAGGCGATGAAATCTGCCGTCGCCAGGGCGCTGGTGTAAAAATGCTCCTCGCCGACATCCAGGCCCATGTTCTGCAGCCGGAGCCTGAGTTCGCGCGGCGACCGTTCGCTGCTGTTGGTCAAAAACAGGAAGCGCTTCCCCTCTTTTTGCAGCCACTCGACAAAATCCTTGACGCCCGGCAGAATCTGCCGGCCGTGGTAGATCACGCCGTCCATATCGCAGATAAAGCCGATTTTGTTCCGAATGCAATCCATGGCGTTTCCTTTCCCGGCGCGCCGATCCGGCCGCCGCCTGCCTTATTCTACCAGGTACCGGTCGCTTGTGTCATCGTCCGCGACGTGACCGGACAGGAGCGGATACCGGCCGCTGAAGCAGGCGTCGCAATAAGTCGCGCCCGGCTTGCCCAGCATCGCGGCCAGGCTGGCCGGATCCAGAAAGCCCAGTGAATCGGCGCCGATCTGCTGCCGGATCTCCTCGAGCGTGTGGTGCGGTGCCGCCAGTTCCTCGGATGTGGGAATATCGGTGCCGAAGTAGCAGGGCCAGAGGAAAGGCGGTGAGCTGATGCGCACATGCACCTCAGCGGCTCCGGCTGCCTTGAGCATGGTGACGATCCGGGCGCTGGTCGTGCCGCGCACGATCGAATCGTCGACCAGCACCAGCCGCTTGCCGCTGACACTGGACCGGATGGGATTGAGTTTGATGCGCACCGCCGATATCCGCTGCGCCTGACTCGGCTTGATGAACGTTCGGCCGACATAATTGTTCTTGACCAGCCCCTTGCCGAACGGGATGCCCGACGCCTGGCTGTAGCCCAGTGCGGCGTCGTTGCCGGAATCCGGGACCCCGATCACCAGGTCCGCAGCCACGGGGTGCTGGCTGGCCAGCAGGCGGCCGGCGGCCAGGCGCGCCTGGTAGACCGACACCGAGTCGAGGCAGCTGTCCGGCCGGGCGAAATAGATGTACTCGAAAATGCAGGGACGCGGCACCTGGCCGCAATGGGTGCGCAGGGAACGAACGCCGGACCGGTCGGCCACGACAATTTCGCCCGGATCCAGGTCGCGCACGAACGTGGCGTCGACCGCGTCCAGGGCGCAGCTCTCCGAGGCGAAAACAACCGTTTCGCCGATGCGGCCCAGGCAAAGCGGACGCATCCCGAGCGGGTCGCGCACCGCCAGCAGCTTGCCGCGGCTCATGATCAGCAGGCTGTAGGCACCGCGCAGCTGGCGCATGCTGCGGCTGACCGCTTCTTCGACCGTCGCGCAGTCCGGCCGGTGGCGGGCGATCAGGTAAGCGATGATCTCCGAATCGATCGAGGTCTGGAAGATGGCGCCCTTGTGCTCGAGCTCATGGCGCAGCGCGTCCGTGTTGGCCAGGTTGCCGTTGTGGGCCAGGGCCAGGATCCCTTTGCTGTAGCGCGTCAGCAGCGGCTGGGCATTCTCGCGGCTGCCAGGGCCCGTCGTGGCGTAGCGGACGTGGCCGATCGCCGCGGCTCCCTGCAGCTGGTGCAAATCATCGTCGCCAATCACCTCGCTGACCAGGCCCATATCCTTCAGCAGCCTGACCTGGCCGCGGTCGTTGACCGCGATGCCGCAGCTTTCCTGGCCCCGGTGCTGCAGCGCAAACAAACCTCGATGGATCAAGGACGCCGCGTTTAGTCCGGCAGGGCCGAAAACACCAAATATGCCACAAGCTTCGCGCACTGGATATCCTCCTGGCGTTTACTGCCGATCCTGGTAAGCCCGCTGCAGGATGCCGGCCACCTGCTCGCGGCTGACCGGCCCCTCATGAACCTTCTCGTCCCCGATGTAGAACGTCGGCACATAATAATATTCGTACTGGCGGGCCAGTTCACGCTGCTCGGCCTCGTCGATGACCGTCAGCGGAACCGCGGCCAGTTCCGGCTGTTCGGCGAGCACCGAATCCAGGTGCTGCCGTGCCCGGCGGCAATAGCCGCAATACTTCAGGACAAACAGGGTGATCGGCTTCATCGCGCATTCCTCTTCTTATTTGCTTTTGTCTGCTCCGGCTTGCTCGTTGGCCGGAGCAGGTTTTGCCTGCGCAGGCTGCGGACCATCCGCTGAGCCTGCTCGGCATCTTCAGGCGTGCTGATCTCGGGACCGTAACGGGCTGCTTCGTAAAGGGTCGCCAGGCTGAGCAGGTCGGGATACTGTTCGACATCAAACCGGGCGACAAGCTGGCGCGGTGTCTGGCTGGCCTCGATCGTCAGGCCATGACGCAGCTGGGCGGTAATCAGGCGGTAAAAACTGCGCCGGACCTGCTGGGATGGCGTCTGGCCAAACTGGATCGAAAAACGGCTCTGCACCTTGCGGATCCGCTCCCGGGTCTGATCCAGGAAGGACGGCAGCAAGGATTCCGTCTTGTCCGAATCCGGCTGGGCCGTCTCGTAGAAGCGTTTGTATAGGGCCCGCAGCATCAAAAAAATCAGGAACAGGACGATCGCGACCGATACGGCGATCATCAGGTAATAGAAGATTTCCTGCAGGATGACCAGCCAGCGGGCCGTCTCCGACGGTTCGAAGGGCAGATGCGGATCCTGTCTGCGTGGCGGCTGGGTCGGTTCCGGGACGGGTTCGGTCGGCTCCGGTTCGCCGGACTGCAGCTTTTGCAGCAGCCAGCGGATCACGGCCAGCAGCAATGAGCCCAGCCAGGGCAGCAGGTCATGCAGGCGGAACAGGGGTGAGATCACCAGCAAAACCAGCGTCACCAGGGCATACCCCAGCAGCAGGATGTTGTTGAAATGCATGATCCGGGCGGCGGGCTGCGTCGGCATGGTCATGAACCGTTCCAGCTGGCTGTTCAAGGACAAGTGGTGCCAGCGCAGCAAGGCCAGCATCAGGTAGACGACGCCGACATAGAAATAGGCCTGGCTGACCACCGTCAGATCCAGTCGCAAGGCAACCAGGTTGAGCGCCAGCAAATACAAGATGACCAGCGCTTGCTGGGCCAGGCTGCCCAGCGGCTTCTCCTCTTTTTGCTTGAGCCTCAGGTAGAAGGCGCGAACGGCCAGGAACAGCAGCACCGGGACGCTGATCAGGCGCGGCCAGATGGTCACGGAAAACGGCGGCAGAATCGGCAAGACCAGCGGCAGGGCGACGATCACCAGGCCCAGCAGGACAAACTGCCAGATATGGCGGCATGCCGCTCGGATCCAGGCGGTCGCGGCCAGGGCGAAGACGGTCAGGCCGAACAGGACCAGGGCCTGTTCCGGCGCGAAGTAGACGACCGGAATGGCGACAGTCGCCAGGATCAGCAGGCTCTGCATCAGTTCGGTCAGCAGGCTGTACACATTCAGGCGGCGGGAAAACGGGCGGTGCGCGTCAGCGGGCACGGCGCTTCACCTCCCAGCACAACGTGGGATGCTCGGTATCCGGCAGACGGTCATGGCGGTCGGCGTAGCGCGGCAGGATCCATAGCCCCGCGTGGACGCGGCTCAGGCAGTCCGACCAGGAACGGCAGATGTCGTCGCTGCAGTTGATCGAAACCATGAGCAGCACCGGGTCGCGGTAGGAACTGAAGCCGCGCTGCATGAGCATCGGGGCGAAAGGCTCCGGCTTGCGGGTCAGGTCCAGGCGGCCCAGCTGCTCCTGGATCTGCTGGATGTGCTGGCCGGACTGTCCGGTCGCGATGTCGATCGTCTCGCCGGTGATAATGTCGCGCGCGTTGCTGATCAAGCCGCAGGAGACGCCCTCGTGGATCAGGCTATCGCAGAGCGTCGCGGCGATGCGGATACCTTCCTCGAGCAGCTCCTCCTCAAAGAAGGCGCCGTCCGGCTCGACATTCAGCAGCACGATCACGTCGCGCGAGGCCGTGTACTCGTGGACATTGACCTTCAGGGAGCCGGAACGCGCCGTCGCCAGCCAGTTGATCGATCGAAGGGTGTCAAAGCCCTGGTATTCGCGGATGCCGCGAAATTCAAACGGATCTGGCAGCAGGGCCGTCCGGGCCAGGATTTCCCCCATGATCTGGCTGTAGGGAACCGCAAAGTCCTCACGCGGGATCAGGCGCGGGCAAACCGTCAGGACCGAGTGGCTGCGGGCATGGTCCACCAGCTTGCGGGTCAGCAGCAGGTCGCTGGAAACCAAATCGATGCTCTTGATCGTGTAGTAGCCGCGTTTTTTCATAATCACGGGCAGCGTCCGGCTGATGCGCTGGTACATGCCCAGCGAAAACAAGTCCTCGCGGTAATAGTCGTCGGTGATCGTCGCGTGCAGCTTGTCGGAAAAGACCAGGTGACGCGACACTTGGAATTTGACGGTCAGCCAGGGCAGCGGCAGCGCCTTGCGGCTCGTGATCACCTCGGTCAGCTTGATCGAGCCGCCCTCGGCGCCGGTTTTGGCCGAGAAAATCAGGTCGACCGTCAGGTGGCGCGACCAGAAGCGGCTGTAAACCAGTCGCTGGAGGGCGACCAGCGCAACAAAGAGAATGATCAGGCCAAATAGAACCATGTCACGTCCGCTTTCAGCGTTCCGGCCAGTTTTCGGTCGGCACGGCCTGGCTGTCCCCGATCTGGCGCATCAGCTCATGGGCGGCCTGGGTCCGGCTGCGCACGCTGCCGCGCAGGATCAGGCGATGGGCGTAGACCGGCATCAGCAGTTCACGGATGTCCTCGGGGATCACGTAGGCACGGCCGCGGATGGCCGCCAGCGCCCGGGCGCCGCGGATCAGGGCGATGCTGCCGCGCGGGCTGACCCCCATGGCCACCCCGTCGTCCTGGCGGGTCGCCTCGGTGATGCGCATGACATACTCGAGCAGCGATTCGTGGACATGGACGGTCTGGATGATCTGGCGGGCTTTGAGGATGTCCGCGCGGTGGCAGACCGGCTCAAGCGATTCGATCGGGCTGTCGCCCAGGTAGCGGCGCAGGATCTCGATGCCTTCGTCGCGATCCGGGTAGCCCAGCGGCAGCTGCAGAAAAAAGCGGTCCAGCTGGGCCTCAGGCAGCGGGTAAGTGCCCTGGGTTTCCACGGGATTCTGGGTCGCGATGACGAAGAAGGGCGCGTCAAGCAGGCGGGTCTGGCCGTCGATCGAGACCTGGCGTTCCTCCATCGCCTCCAGCAGGCTGGACTGGGTCCTGGGGGTCGCGCGGTTGATCTCGTCGGCCAGCAGGATGTTGGTGAAGACAGGTCCGGGACGGAAGATGAACTCGCCCGCCTTCTGGTGGTAGAAATGAATGCCGGTCAGATCGGACGGCAGCAGGTCGGGGGTAAACTGGATCCGGTTGAATGACGCGTCGATCGATCGGGCCAGGGACCGGGCCAGCATGGTCTTGCCGGTTCCCGGGACATCTTCGAGCAGGACGTGGCCGGCGGCGAGGACCGCCGTCAGGATCAGGTCGACCACATGGTCCTTGCCGATGATGACCTTGGATATGTTTGTCCGGATGGCTTCCGCCATGCGGCTGATGTCCTGCAGGGTGTTGATGCCCGAATCAGACGGTTCGTGTGTCTCAACCATGGTAATCCCTCACTTCTGGCGGCCGGGAACAGGCCCGGCGACCGCTTTCCTGTCCTATTCTACTGCAAACCAGGCCGTTTGGCGAGTCGGCGCCTGACTTGCCAGACCGGATGCTTTGGCCTATCCTGTAAGCAAACAGATTGGCCGCAAAGGCAACGGAGGGGTAACATGAGTTGGATTCCAAACCGCACCGAAGCGCTGGCGCTTCTCGAACAATACAACCGGCAGGACAACCTGCGCAAGCACGCCCTGGCCGTCGAGGCCGTCATGCGGCACTTTGCCGCGCTTTTCCCTGGCGCCGACGCGGATGAATGGGGCCTGGTCGGCCTGCTGCACGACCTGGATTATGAGCAGTTCCCGGAGCAGCACTGCACGAAGACCGCTGAAATCCTGCGCGGAGTGGATCTGGAGCCGCGCCTGGTTCGCGCGATTGTCAGCCACGGTTACGGTATTTGCAGCGATGTCAAGCCGGAAACCGACCTCGAAAAGGTGCTGTACACGATCGACGAACTGACCGGGCTGGTTACGGCTACGGCCCTGATGCGCCCGTCCCGCAGCGTGCTCGACCTGGAACTGAAGTCGCTCAAGAAAAAATTCAAAACCCCGTCGTTTGCCGCCGGGGTCAACCGGGATGTCGTCCGCCAGGGCGCCGAATGGCTGGGCTGGGAACTCGACCGGGTCCTTGAGGAAACGATTCGCGGCATGCAGACGGCGGCCGCGGCGCTGGGCCTGGCTGGGGACGAACAGTCGTCCTGACCTCTTGGCCGAATGCACAAAAACGAGGCGCGAACTTTGCAGGCCGGTTTTACCATTTTGTAACAGAATTGCCATACAGATCGGCTATACTGAAGACAGAAGCAAGACGATCGATCCGCACTGAATCAGCTCGGGTGGCCGGTGACCACGCTAAACAAGACACCTGATCTTTTGTCCTGAATTGTACAGCATTCTGACCCGCGTCCGTTTTGAACGGATACTGAGACGAAAGGAGTTTGTACAACCGCATTTGACAGAAGCGTCTTGCAGAATAAAACTGAATATCCCAAGAAAACGATTCTTATGCCGCCGTGCATAAGCAATAGCTGATCAGAACAAGCGGAATCTCTTGTGAACACGACACGAATCAAGACATGAATCAATCGCATGCATGGGCTGCCCCTGGCGGGCAGCCCGCTTTTTTAGCGGCTGTGGAAAATAACCAGGGGCGGACCATCGGCCAGCCACATGGTGCCGGCCAGTGCGTCACACTCAGCGGCATCGTGGGTGACCAGCAGCAGCGGGCGCGTCCCGGCGGCCTCGCGAACCCACCCATACAAGTTCTGCTTGAGCGCGTCATCCATGCCCTGGAACGGCTCGTCGAGTAAAATCAGGTCGCTGTCAAAGGCCAGTGCCCGGGCCAGGGCGATCCGGCGCTTCATGCCGCCGCTGAGCTGGTGCGGAAACTGCGAACCCTGGCCGGCCAGCTGCATCCGTTCGAGCCAGATCTCGGCCCTGGTCCGGTCATGCAGCACCAGGTCCAGGTTGTCGCGCACGGTCAGCCAGGGCAGCAGACGGTCCTCCTGGAAGGCCACGCCGACGCGGCCGCGCGCCAGGCCGGAAACCGTTCCCGAGTCTGGTTTCAGCAAGCCGCAAAGCGTATGCAGCAGCGTCGTTTTGCCGCAGCCGGAAGGGCCGGAAAGGCCGACAATCCCGCGCTCGGGCAGTGTCAGCGACAGGTCCTGCAAAATGGGCCGGCCGTCGCGCAGGACATGGACCTGCTTCAGCTCGATGCTCATGCGGCAGGCCCTGCCTTTCTGCCGGTGATCCCGCGGCGCTGGAAAAGGCGCCCGGCCTGGCGGAAGAGTAAAAGCAGCAGGTGCTCCAGAGCCAGGCTGATGATGATCACGACCGAGGTGAAGGCCAGAAGGTCGGCCGTCTCGAGATAGATCTTGGCGTCGTACAGCTGCCTGCCCAGCGACAGGGGCGGCCGGCTGAGCACTTCGGCTGCGATGCCCGCCTTCCAGCCCAGCCCCAGGCTTGTCGTCGCCGCCGTAACAAAAAAGGGCACGACAGAGGGTATGTAGATAGCCCGGACGACCTCCAGGCGCGACAGGTGGAAGACCCGCCCCATTTCCAGCAGCTGGGGGTCCGTCGTTTCGATCCCTTCTGTGACATTGCGCCAGACGATCGGCAGCACCATGAGGAAAACGATAAAGACCACGACCCGGTTGTGCGACATCCAGACCAGTGCCAGGATGATGAAAGAGGCAACCGGGGTGGCGCGGATGGCGCTGATCGCCGGATGGAAGAGCCGCTTGACCCAGGCCAGGCGGACGGTCAGGACCGCCAGCAGCGACCCGCAGGCCAGGCCGAGCAGGAAGCCGGCCTGGATGCGCAAAAAGGAATAGAGGACAGTCAGCCAGAACGACGGCCGGACGCCCTGGAGCGCCAGGCGCTGCAGCACCTGCCAGGGTGAAGCCAGGAGCAGATCCTGGCCGACCAGCAGGTAGGCGCCCTGCCAGATGGCCAGCCAGACGAGCGTCACCCATATCCAGGCCAGCCGGCCCGATCGCTTGCCGTCAGTTCTCACCCCTGCGCCCCCTTCCCTTGTGCGCGTATTTTACCTTTGATTATACCCGATCGGCCGGTTGTCAGGGAACATAATAGAAACCGGCATCCGGCATGGCTCCGCCGATCGACTTCGGGTTGGCGGCAAAAAGGACCTCGTAAAACGGATTTAGGGCCTTTTGCATCGCAGCGCCGCGGATCAGCACGATGTGGCAGTTCGGGATGGCCTTGGCCGCCAGGGCGGCGTCGCCCATGATCTTATACTGGGCCACCAGGGTTCCGGCCTGCTCCGCGTTCGCGTTGACAAAATCGACGGACGCCTGGTATTCCTCGAGGAAGGTCTGCAGCGCCTGCGGATGCTGCGCCGCAAACGCCTTGTTCACGATCATGCAGCCCATGGCCAGCTCGCTCTCGTTCTGGCCCTGGTGCACGCTCTGCCAGACTTCGGTCAGGTCGAGGGCGATGCGCAGATCCGGATTTTTGTTCAGGACGGTGGTGACGAACGGTTCCGGAAGCAAAACGAGATCCGCCTGGCCGGCCGCGGCCAGTGTGGCCAGTTCCTGGTGTTCCGTCTTGTAGGTGACGGTGACCTGGTCCTGAAGCCCGGCCTGACTCAGCAGCTCGTTGAGAGCATATTCAGGGGTCGCGCCCTGGCCGGAAGCCAGGACTTCTTTCCCGGCCAGATCCTGCAGGGACGTGACGGTGTCGCCTCGTTCCAGGATGTAGAGGACGCCCAGGGTGTTGATTGCCAAAAGCTGAACGTTCTGGCTGGTTTTCTGGTATAAAATAGCGGCCATATTGGTCGGCAGCGCCGCGATGTCCACCTGGCCGCTGCTGACCTGGGCCACGATATCGTCCGGCGTTCCGGTCAGCGAAAACGTGTACTGGTTTTGGGTCGTTTTCGCGTCTGAATCGGCCATCAGCTTGACCAGTCCGATGCCGGTCGGTCCGTTCAAACCGGCAACCCGCAGCGTGACGGGCGGCTGGGTGGTGGTCGTGGTTGTGGGATCCGGCGTACAGGCGGCCAGCATCGCCAGGGCCAGCACCAGGCTCAGGACAACGGTCATGTTTCTGATTTTTCTGCTCATGGTTCCCTCTTTCTGGTCATCGTATGCAGTGACAGGTGTAGCTGTCAACGTCCACTCCGGGCGCAACGCGTCATTTTTGCACGTTCTGCACAAAGACAACCATCACATTTTAGTCATGTCCACTGATCAGGATAGTCCTGTTGCCATAGGTTGTCAACCGCCGCTGCCGGATGGAAAACAGCGATCAAGATTGAGGTTTCCTTTGCACTGGTTTTTCGCATATGATAAGATAATCGCATCTGGCAGCCAGCTAAGACGTTGTCGTCATACAGAATCGACGGTGCCGTTCCATGAAAACAAAAACCGGAAAAAACGACAGCACGGACATACCCGGGATGGATATCGCGTGGTCGCGCTATGAGAATCCCTGGCGGATTGTCGGCGTTTACCTGGTCGCCGGCATTCTCTGGATTCTCTTCTCTGACCACCTGATCAATCTGCTGGCTGTCGACCATGCGGTGTACATGCGCTTCCAGTCGGCCAAGGGCGGCATTTTTGTCGCCCTGACCGCTTTTCTGCTCTACATTCAGGTCAAAAAGGACTACGCCCGGATCGCCGGGCTGTCCAGGACCGTTTTTTCGGTCAACCGCGAGCTGACCGCGTATGCCGAAGACATCCGGAGCAAGGACCTGGAACTGCAAAAAAAGAACGCGTCCCTCAATCAGACGCTCGACGCGCTCACAGCCCAGAACCAGTTCATCCAGGAGGTCTACCGCAACAGCAACACGATCATCATGATCTGGAACGAAACCGGCGCCATCCGCGATGTCAACGACGCGTTCCAGCCGCTGTTCGGCTATCCGCGCGACGAGATCCTGGGGGCAAAATGGGCTGACCTGCTGCTGGCGGATGACGAAAAGGAAACCCTGGCCGAACGGCTCCGCCGCCTGCAGGCCGAAGGGGTTGGCGGCCATCTGGAGAACCGCATGCGCCACAAAAGCGGGGAGGTCCTGCATATCCTCTGGAACGAAACGTTTATGCGCCAGTCCTTGTGGGGCGAACCGGTGATCGTGTCTTTCGGCATCGACCTGACGAGCGAAAAAGCAAAGGAAAAGCAGATCCGCAACCTGGCCTACCGTGATCCGCTGACCGGCCTGCAAAACCGGATCGTTTTCGAAGACCAGATCCAGACCATGCTGGATACCGCGACACCTTTTGCTGTCTACGCCCTGGATATCGACAATTTCAGGACCGTCAACGACCTTTTCGGGCACCGCACGGGCGATCTGTTTCTCAACGAAATGGCCCGGCGGCTGACGGCTCATTTTATTTTCTCCGCCCTGTACACCTGGGGCGGCGACACTTTTTTCCTGCTCGATCCACATATAGGCAAAGCCGACCTGGACCGTACGGTCGCCACAGTTTTCGACGCCCTGGAAAGCACCTGGGAAATCGGCGATCTCGCCTACAAGCCATCGCTTTGTATCGGCATCGCCGTATATCCCCGCGACGGATCGACGCTGGACGAACTCCTGCAAAGCCTGGACATCGCCCTCAACAAGGCCAAATCCAGAGGCAAGGGTTCGGTCAGCCGCTTTGAACAGACTTTGCTTCAGGAGGTTTTCAGCCGCAACCAGCTGGAACGATCCATCGAGGATGCATTGGAAAAAGACGGATTCCTGCTCCACTACCAGCCGATTTACGCGATGCCAGACAAAAAACTGCATGGCTTTGAGGCGCTGCTGCGCTGGTCGCTTCAGGGCATCCCCTTCCAGACCGGCGAGCTGATCAGCTTTGCCGAAGAAACCCAGCACATCATCGACATCGATTTCTGGGTGATTCGCCACGCGTTTGGCTTCCTGCAGCGTCTGCCCGCCGGCAGCCCCCTTTTGCTCTCCATCAACCTGTCCGCCAAGACGGTCGTCTCCGGCCGGCTGCTCCCGTTCCTGGAAACCTGCCTGGCGGCGATGCCGGTCAAGCCCGGATCGGTCCAGTTCGAGATCACGGAGCATTCCCTGATCTACGACAGCCAGATCTCCCGTGCGACCATGAAGGGCCTGAAGGAACTGGGCTTTTTGATCGCCCTCGACGATTTCGGCACCCAGTATTCGTCCCTGAACTACCTGGTGGACATGCCGTTCGACACGTTGAAAATCGATAAAAGCTATGTCGACAAGGTGCTCGACCACAAGCGCGGCGAGATCATCGTCGCCATGATCATCAACCTCGGCAAGCAGCTGGACATCGCCTCGGTGGCCGAGGGCATCGAACAGCCGGACCAGTGGGACAAGCTGCTCGAGCTGGGCTGCGACCTGGGGCAGGGCTACCTCCTGGACAGACCGATGCCGGAGGAAGAAGCGCTCAGCTTGCTGGTCAACCGGACAGCCCCGGAAACGAAACCGGGTGGATGACGTGCTCTTCCTTGGGATTGAAGCCGGACAGCTGGCGGTCGCTGAGCATCAGGCCGCGCTGGATGCTGAAGTAGCCAAAGCGACGCCGGATCTCATCGATGGTTTTCTCCAGTTCTTTCTGCCGGTCATAGGCGCCGGGATCCTCGAACAGGGCGAGTTGCTCCAGGCGGTCCGCGGTGACCAGGTCACAGCCGCGCACGCCCAGGCTGCGGATCGGGCGCGCCCAGGCCCAGTGCCGTTCAAACAGCTGCCAGGCCTGGCGGACGATGTCGCGGGCCAGGTCAGTGGCCCGGCTCATCTTCTGCTGGCGTTCAATCGTCGCCAGCTGGTTGTCCCGGATGCTGATCTGCACCGTCTGGCAGCGCAGGCCATACTCGCGCAGCCGGGCCGCGACGCTCTCGGACAAGACCATCAGGATCACACGCACGTCATCGCCGCTGGCCAGGTCGCGCGGCGTGGTCGTGCTGTTGCCCACCGATTTGACCATCTCGCGCGCGTCTGAGGTATGGACAGGCGAATCGTCCAAGCCGCGGGCAAACAGCCAGAGGGTTTCGCCCCACTTGCCCAGCAGGTAGCGGGCGTCCTCGAGGCGCAGCGCAGCCAGCCCCCCGATGGTGCGGATGCCGATGCGCTGCAGCCGGCGCATCGTCGACGGCCCGACATAGAGCAGGTCCTGGACCGGCAGCGGCCAGACAATCGCCTGGAAGCGGTCAGGCGGGATCGCGACGGTCGCGTCCGGCTTTTTGAGGTCGCTGCCCAGCTTGGCGAAAATCTTGTTGTAGCTGACACCGACCGAGCAGGTCAGGCCCAGCTCTTCGCGCGTCCGCTGGCGGACCCGGTCGGCCAGGGCCACCCCATCCCCCAGCAGGCGGATGCTGCCGCTCACGTCGATCCAGGCCTCGTCCAGACCGAACGGCTCGACCTGATCGGAAAAATCGGCCAGGATCTGCCGGGTCAGACGGGCATAGCGCAAATACTTGGCATAGTCGGCCGTCAGCACGACCAGACCCGGACATTTTTGGCGCGCCTGCCAGATGGCCTCGCCGGTCTTGATTGAAAAGCGTTTGGCAATTTCATTTTTGGCCAGGATGATTCCGTGCCGGTTTTCGGCGTCCCCGCTCACGGCCACGGGTTTCTGGCGCAGTTCAGGCCGGTAGAGGCACTCGACCCCGGCATAGAAGCCATTGAGGTCGGCGTGTAAAATGACTCGTGGCCAGGCGGTCCCGGCATCGGGGCAATTGGTTGACAGCATGGCGGTGCTCCCCTATAATGATAAAATTATATTATGCAAGTTAACTTGTTTGATCTTGCATATCGGGAGGGATCTGTATGCTGGAATTCAGCCGTAAAACCAATCTGCTCGAGCAGTCGGCCTATCGTTACACCTTGCAGGATGTTGCCGAGCCCAATCTGTACCGGCATCTTTTCGACTATGTCAGCATCCCCAAGGTCCCCTTCAACCACCGTGTCGTCCCGATGAACACCCCAGACCAGATCTGGATCACCGACACGACCTTCCGTGACGGCCAGCAGGCCTGCTCGCCGTTTACGGTCGACCAGATCGTCCGCCTCTTCCAGCTGCTGCACAAACTGGGCGGCCCGAACGGCCTGATCCGGCAAAGCGAGTTTTTCCTGTATACGGATAAGGATAAGCAGGCGGTCAACCGCTGCATGGAGCTGGGCTACGATTTTCCGGAAGTAACCAGCTGGATCCGTGCCAATGAAAAGGACTTCCAGCTGGTCAAGGACATGGGGGTCCGGGAAACGGGCATCCTTGTCTCCTGCTCGGACTACCACATCTTCAAGAAGATGAACCTCAACCGCAGCCAGGCGATGCAGAAATACCTGGGGATCGTGCGCAGTGCCCTGGAATACGACATCCTGCCCCGCTGCCATTTCGAAGACATCACCCGGGCTGACTTTTACGGTTTTGTCGTCCCGTTCGCCAATGAGCTGATGAAACTGGCCCGGGAAAGCGGCAAGCCGATCAAGATCAGGGCCTGCGACACACTCGGCTACGCGGTCTCCTATCCCGGTGTCGCCCTGCCGCGCAGCGTTCCGGGCATTATCTACGGTCTGCAGCATTATTCTGAAGTTCCCTCCGAATGGCTTGAATGGCACGGGCATAACGATTTCTACAAGGTGGTGACCAACGCCGCCACAGCCTGGCTGTACGGCTGCAGCGGCGTCAACTGCTCGCTGCTCGGCATCGGCGAGCGGACCGGCAACTGCCCGCTGGAGGCCATGGCGGTGGAGTACGCCTCCCTGCGCGGCACGACCGACGGCATGGACCTGTCGGTCATCACGGAAATCGCCGAATATTTCGAGGCCGAGCTCGGCCATGAGATCCCGCCGCGCACGCCCTTTGTCGGACGCTATTTCAATGCGACCCGGGCGGGCATCCATGCCGACGGCCTGCTGAAAGACGAGGAAATCTACAATATCTTTGACACGGCCAGGATCCTCAACCGTCCCGCCACCGTTGCCGTCGACTCGCACTCCGGCCTGGCCGGAATCGCCCACTGGCTGAACAGCTTCTACGGTCTCAAGGGCGAACATGCCGTCGACAAGCGCCATCCCGTTGTCCAGGCTGTCCGCGAGGCCGTGGACCGCCTTTACCAGGCGGGGCGCAACACCGTCATGGGGGACGGCGAACTCGAGGATATTCTGCAGCACATCGATCCGGATTTCTTCATCGCGGCCACCGACCACCGTTTGCGCAGCAAACGCGAGCGCGTCGACCAGTCCTGCTGACCGGGCATCCCGCGCTCCAGCAAGTCAGGCACAGTGATGGCAGTCGGCAACGGCTGCCTCTTTTTTTACCGCGCGCGGCAGCTCGTACTGCAGCGCGGCAGGCGGTTCTGCCCCATCTTCCCGCGCAGCTTCGGCAACCGGTAAAAAGCGGCTGATCCGCTGCGGGCGCTCAACCTCGGCCAGCATCGGGCGGGCGGGTGGTTCAGACGGCAGCGAGCGGGCAAACGCGTCCCAGATGGCCTTTTCAGTTTTGCGCTCGGCCAGCAGCAGGCTGCCGAGAACGACGGCCAGCAAGATCAGGGTCAGCCACCAAAGAGCATTGATATCCGGCATAGGGCACCTCTTTTCCTGTGTGACGCAGGGTCAAACATATGTTCGTTTTTATACAATACCACCCTTTTCCTGTTTTGTCAAGAGATTGCGAACATATGTTTTTCACCGGCTTTTTGCCGGCTATTCGCTATTGGGGTTGCTCCAGGCACAAAAAAAACACCCTGCGGGGGCAGGGTGTCGGCAGGGCATGGGCCGAACCGGTCAGATATCGCCGACCCGGTACGATACGGTCAGGGTCTCCAGGTTGGTCTCCAGGCGGCGATAGCGGACGCCGGCATGGTCGAGCATGCGCTTGGACGCCCGGACACTGTCGGTCTGCGCATACTTGTCGGAGATGTAGACCACTTCGCGAATACCGGCCTGGATGATCGCCTTGCCGCATTCGTTGCAGGGAAACAGCGGCACGTAGATAGTGCAGTCCGCGAGATTGAAGCCGACATTGTTGAGGATGGCATTGAGCTCCGCGTGGCAGACATACGGGTATTTGGTCTCAAGCGGCTCCCCTTCGCGATCCCAGGGGAACGCGTCGTCGCTGCAGCCGATCGGCATGCCGTTGTAGCCGACCGAAACGATCTTGTGCTGCTTGTTGACGATGCAGGCGCCGACTTGGGTGCTGGGGTCTTTGCTGCGCTTGGCGGACAGCAGCGCGATGCCCATGAAATATTCATCCCAGCTGATATAGTCCGAACGTTTGTTCATGCTTGTGCCACACCCCTTTCGCATGGGTTTTCGGTGATTGTGTTTCCATCATAACAAGTCCGGCCCAGCCTGGCAATGCGGGGTTGGCCGGTCAGATCTCCAGGCAGGTGCGCAGCAGGTCCTCAGTCGTCTCGCGCCGGCGGATCAGGGCGGCGGTGCCGTCCTGCCGGATCAGGACTTCGGCCGGCCGCAGCCGGTTGTTGTAGTTGGAACTCATCGCATAGCCATAGGCACCGGCATCCAGGACCGCCAGCTGATCGCCCGGGCATAGCGGCGGCAGGGGTCGGTTCTTGGCCAGGATGTCGCCGCTCTCGCAAATGTTGCCCACCACCGTCACGGCCTGAAGCCTGTCCGGGTCCGCCTCAAGCGGCTGTCCGTCGCGGTAGACGACGATGTCGTGCCAGGAATCGTAGAGCATCGGCCGGGCCAGCACATTGAACCCGATATCGGTTCCGGCATAGACGACGCCGTCGTTTTCCTTGAGCGCGTGCACCGTACCCAGCAGCACGCCGCTTTCCGCGACCACATAACGGCCCGGTTCCGTCTTGACCGTGACGGGTCTGCCATAGCGCTGTACGAAATCGGAAACCAGCAGGTCCAGGCCTTCCTGCAGTTCCTGCAGGTCGAGCCGCGCCTCCCCGTCCAGCTTATGGTACGGAATGCCGAAACCGCCGCCCAGGTCGACAAAATGCAAATCCGGAAAGCCGGCGGCCAGCTCAAAAAAGTGCCGGGCCGCCCGCAGGTAGGCCGGCGGTTCCATGAACAGCGAGCCGATGTGCTGGTTGACGCCGGTAATGCGCAGATGATGGCGCCTGGCAATCGCCCGCGCCTCGTCCAGCTGCTCGGCGTTGATGCCGAACTTGGTCTTCTTGCCCGCCGTGATCACCTTGGCGTGATGGCCGGCACCCAGTCCCGGGTTGATGCGGATCGCCACGTCCAGGCCCGGCGATAGCCGGCCGGCCAGCGCCAGTTGGTCCAGCGAATCCAGGCTGACGCAAATCTGCCGCTCCAGAGCATAGCCAAGCTCAGGTGCGGACACATTGTTGGGTACGAAAAAGATCTGTTCCGGTTTGAATCCGGCCTGCTCGAGGGCATAGATCTCGCCGGGCGACATGGCGTCGGCGTGCAGCCCCTCCTCGCGGGCGATCCGCAGCAACGCCAGGTTGCTGTTCGCCTTGATGGAGTAGTTGGCGGTAAATGGCTCATAGCGGATCAGGCGGCGCATCTCCCGGCAACGCTGCCTGAAGATCGCCTCATTGTAGACATAAAGCGGGCTGCCGAATCGTTCCAGCAGCGTCTGGGGGTCATGGTCGCCGAAAAAATGTCGTTGGGTCAGTTCATCTGTCGGGCTCATCGGGTTGTCTCCTTGTTTATTTTGTCGCTTTTATTTGCTATTTCGTCCTGTTGTCCTGTCATCTTAATAACTTGAATTTCGTTAATCAGCGCCTCTTTAAACAGCGTGACCAGCGCCTGGTGATGCGAAAAGAGGCACGACGACTCGCCGGTCTCGGATATTTCGCCGGTCAGGACCCCTTCCGAGTCCGCGATCAGGCGGATCTGGCCAGGTTTTTTGTCCGCGTAGTAGAGGGTGATGCCGGGCAGAAAAAACGGTCTTGAGGTGATCAGGACAACCTTGAGGCCCCGGTCACGCAGGACCGCCAGGTCATCGGCCACATCAGCCGCCTCCTCGGCGGCCAGGGACAGGTAGACCCGGTAACGGGCTTGCCGGATCAGGTTGTGCATCTTGTCGCGGATGTTGTCGCGGCCCTTGATCGTCAGAAAAGGCTCGACCAGCTGGCGGGCCGCCGGCATCTGGTCGCGGAGCACCGCCAGGACCTCGTCCAGGCGGCGCCGCTTGTTCTGGCAAAATTCCGCCACAGGAACGGCCGCGTAACGCCGGACTTCGCCGTCGATGCAGACGGCGCCGCCCTTGTCGGTCAGGCCAGCCAGGGCCAGATAGGCGTTGGAACGCGACATGCCGCTGAGCTTGGCCGCTTCGTATCCGGTCAGCTCGCCTTCACTGCACAGCAACACAAACAGGCGCGCTTCCTGACGCGTCAGTCCGGTCTCAACCAGGCAGTCCAGCAGGTCCATCCGTCTTCTCCCCTTAGTGTTACCATGTAGGAATACTAACGCAAAAACCACTCGGCTGTCAAGAAAAAAACCGGGTCCGTCGATCGGATCCGGTCTCTCGAGAGGCCAGCTTTTGTTCAGGAGCGCGGGCGAAAGACCGTCGGATCGGCGGGCACGTCGGGGATGGGTCCGGACGCGAGCTGCCAGAGTAAAAAACAGCCGATCATCTCGACAAACGGCAGCCCGGCCAGCAAACCATAGGCCAGCGCATGGGGCTCACGATGCTGGCGAAACAAGCTCATGTAGCAAAGTGTCGCCAGGACAACCGTCAGAACCGCGGCAACCTGGCCCGCGAAACTGCCGCTGAGCAAGATCATGAACGCAGCGGTGAACGGCATGATCACACCGACTAAGGGAATGGTCAGACGGGGCGTCACCTTCAGGCTGGAGCCGATGAGCTGGCCGAGCAGGGTGTAGCGGATGACCGGAATCCAGGCCAGCCAGGGGTTCGGCATCCGGCGCTTGATGGCCAGGCGATGCAGGCTGAGCGCCGTGACCACGAACGCCGCCGCCCGGATCAGGCTGTAAAGGACGGTCAGGACGATGACCAGCCAGCCGGCTGTCTGAAAATCACGCCACAGCATAATCAAGCGGGGCAGGCACGGTAAAAAGCGGTATCCGGTCGTTGCCGGGCAACGCACGGATACCGCTCAAGCCTGCTAAAAGCCGTTTGGGGGAATCAGGCCACATCGGCTTTCCACAAGCCGTGCAGGTTGCAGTATTCGTAGACAACAGCCGGGCCGTCAGCCAGGATGAAATCGGCTTGTGGAGCCTGGCCGGGCTGCAGGGCAACCCGCTGGGTGCGGCCGGCCTGGGCGACGCAGATCCACTGGATGTAATGGGCTTCGAGCATCGGATGTGCCACGCTGCCAACCACAACATGCAAGGCGTTGCCGTCGCGTGTGCAGACCGGAACATGCTTCTCGGTCGCGGCGTCGGTCGTGTTCGCTTCCAGGAGCCGCATGGGCTCACCGCAGCAGACCAGTTCCCCGCCGCCGTCTTCAATCATGCCAACCAGATTGCCGCAGATGTCACAGCGATAAAATTGTCTTGCTATTTCCATCTCAATACCTCCCTTTGCCTGCCGGCTGGCTTTGCCAGCAGAAATCTTACTTTGATTATACCACAAACGGACCGGTTCAGGGATTTGGCTGTTCTTCTTCCTTGCTTTGGGGTTCTTCCGCCTGTTCCTGCTGCCTGGCGGGCATCTGCAAATTGTCGATGTTGACGGGCCGGACCAGGCTGGCGGCTTCCGCGGGCCTGTCCGCGCGCTTCTTGCGGCGGGAGGCGGCGGCCTTGCCGATGACGATCAGGATCAGCGCCGACAGCGCACTGGCCAGCAAGCCCACGATCAGCCACGGCGGCGTGTAGCGCAGGTCAAGCGTATGCGGCCCGGCCGTGACCGGTACGGCGATCAAGCCGTTGTCGAGCGCCTGGATTTTCGTCTTCTCGCCGTCGATCCTGACCTGCCAGCCTTCATCGTAGGGCATGGTCAGCATCAGGAGGCCGTCGGCCCGGGCGTTGAGCGAAGCCGTGACCCGCGTATCGTCGAGCCGGTCGACCTGCAGGCTGTTCAGGCGGATCGCCTCGATGGCCGCGCCGAACGCCGATTCGTCGAGGGCGCTGGCGTAGAGCTCGAAGCGGCCGCTTTCCGAACTGGCGGCGTCAAAGGTCATGTTGAAGGTGATCACCGTGTTGGCCGGCACATGGCCCAGATCGATGATCGTCGCCCGCTTGGCGTTGTAGTCAATTTTCGTTTCGCCGAGCATCACGTAACCACGGTCGGCCTTGTTGGCGACGACATCAAAGTAGAGGTAGACATGCTGGTCGGCGGGATTGATGATGTTGACCCGGCCAATGGCCTCCTGGTCCTTGTTGGTCTTCTTGTAGCTGTAGATGTGGTTGCCGCTGCCGGTATAGGTCATGTTGGCCAGCTCGCCGGCCTCGAGCTTGAGCGGCACGAGCACATCTTCGTCCTGGCCCGACAGGCTGCGCACCAGGCGGTTCTGGGCGCTGAACGGGTCCCCGCTGGCGGAACGCCATTGGGCGAGTGTTTCGTCGCCGACAAAACCGAGCGATAAGGCGTACGGGTTGCGGTACACCGTGATCTGGTCGTTTTGAATCACTTCTTCAAGCAGCTGGTAGGCCTGGTTGCCCGACCGGCGGATCAGGTACTTGACGCCGAAGAGCGAATCCAAAACAAGCGTCGAGGCTTCATATTTGTAGCTGTTGATGCTGTTGCTGTGGTAGCCCAGATTCTCAAACAGCTTGACCGGCTTGGTCTGCATGGTCGAGGCAAAGATGGAGATGCCGCGGTACTGGTACATGAACGGGTCGTTGATCGTCTTGGGCGGCACGACCTCGACCCGGTAGAAGCCTCCATGCTCCTCTTTCTCGAAGGTCAGCAGCTGTTCGCGGATCGCCGCGACCTGGGGGCCGGACATGTAGCCGTCGCGATAGGACATGACCTCCGTGACATCGATGCGGTGCAAGGTCAGCAGCGTGTTGACCGACAGTTCGGCGATCACGGCAAACAGGACAGCGAGCGCCAGTTCGCGGCGGCTCATGCGGCGCATGCGGTCCAGCGTCAGGACAGCGGCGTAGATGGCGATAAACGCCAGGCTGACATAGAGGGTCTGCAGCTCCGGGGTCTTGTCGTTCAGCTTCTGGGCCAGCAAAACGACCCCGGCCGCGGCCAGGCTGAGCGTGCCGATCTGCTTGCCCGAGAACTCGCGCAGATGCGTCAGCGCCGGGTAAGCCATGGTCAGGACCAGGAAAATGTAGACAAAGGAGTTGCGGTAAGGCAGCTGGTTGGGAAAGTGCATGCCGTGCCAGATAAAATCCAGCACGTTGATGTTAAAGCTCAGGATCAGAACCAGCCCCAGCCCGAGGTGGAGAAACTTGGCCTTGAGCGGCACCGCCTTGGTCAGAAAATACATCGGGATCAGGATCAGCAGCACAACGCCGGCGTACATGTTCGGCATACCGTCGCGAATGGTCGGCGGAGTCAGGATAAAATGCTGGCCGATGTAGTCGAACAGCTCCTTGGTATGGGATACCGTACGCGGCATGACATCCCCGGCGGCCGATGTCAGCTGCAGCGAAAAATATGTCGGCAGGGCCAGGAAGGCAGCCAGGCCGGCACCCAGCAGGGAAAAGGCGGCGAAGCGGCCCACGGCTGCGAAAAAGGGACCGGGGCGGGTGATCCTGCGATACTGGAACAGGCAGAGGATGAAATACAGCGCGGTAAACAGGCAGACAAAGAACGCGATGTAGTAGTTGCTGTAGATGACCAGCGCCAGGCTGATCGTATACAGCAGGTACTTGCCCTCGCGCACCAGCAGCACGAGGCCGAGCAGAATCAGCGGCAGCAGGAAGACGCCGTCCAGCCACATGATGTTCCAGTAGTAGGCCAGCGAATAGGACGACAAGGCGTACAGACTGGCGACGGCGACACCGAAGTAGTTCTCCTCTTTCCAGACGCCGCGCAGAAAGACAAAGAAGCAGGCGCCGGCCAGGCCGATTTTCAGGACGATCAGGACCATGATCGCCTCGGTCAGCAAGGATTTCGGGAAAAGCACAATCAGGAGATTGAGCGGACTGGCCAGGTAGTAGGCAAACAGGGCGAAAAAGTTGGTGCCCAGCCCGCCGGACCAGGAATAGAGCAGGCTGCCGCCGGAGCGCAGCTTGTCCTGCAGTTCCGCCATGAACGGCGCGTACTGGTGGAACAGGTCGATGGTCAGCACATTGCGGTCGGCGATCGGGTACACGCCCCGGGTCAGGAAGCCGATAAACAGGATCAGGGCCGGCACGGCGAAAGCCAGCAGCGTCATGGTGTTGCGTCGGACCAGGTCCTGCACGCGCGTCTTGGTGTTGTTCCAGAATCCAGGCATAGGCCACTCCTCTGTCATACTCATCTGCTGATGCTGCGGTCATCTCTGGCTTTAGACGCCGTGCCGCCGGATCAGGTTCCGCCGGCTGCTATACCGCTTCGGTCAGCTGCAGCTGCTGGCCGACTGGCCTGGCCAGCAAAAGCCGGGCGGCAGCCTCGTCCTGAAGATAGCTGCGCAGCTGATCCCGGGGTACGATCACGGGCATCCGGTCGTGGACCGGCCGGACCGAATCATTGGCCGCCGTGGTCAGGATCACGAAGCGATCCAGCTGCCAGGCCGCTTGGCCGGGTTCGGTAAAGAAGCGGGCCAGGCCGGCCATGTAAAATGTCAGTTCACGGCTCAGGCTCAGCTTCATTTTCTGCCCGGCCCGGCCGCTGGCGTCGTGCCGCCATTCGAAAAACGCGTTGGCCGGCACCAGGATGCGGCCCTGGCGCAGGGCGTCGCGAAACATCGGTTTTTCCGCGGCGGTCTCCGCGCGGGCGTTGATCACCAGCCCGCTGCCCTGGAAACGCAAAAAACCCCACTGGACCAAGTCGGCTACCACCGTTTCGCCGGACAGGCGCAAGGCAGGCACGACATGGCTCGGGGCGATCTCACCGGTGCGCATGGCTGACAGCGCCTCCGTCCCCTGGTAACGGCGGTTGACTTCCGTCAGGATCTGGCGCATTTCGGCGAGGTCTTCTTCCTGCTCGATGTAGTAACGGCCGCACATAACCGGGGCCGTCAGGTGTTGCGCAAAACCAGCGCCATGATTTCCAGCGGTTCTGAACCGGCGTTGCGGATCGCATGCGACTGGCCGCTCAAGGTCAGCGACGCGTCGCCGGGACTCATCAGCTGCTCCTGACTGAGCGTACTGTCCGTCAAGATGGCCTGGCCGCGGATTACGGTGTAGATCTCTTCCTCCCCGGCATGCTCGTGCATCCCGATCGAGGCGCCTGGTTCGAGCACAATGCGGGCGTACAGGCGGGCATTCCCCTTGTACTCCCCTTCCTTGAAAAGATGGATGATCTGGACCGTTCCTTCGCCGCCGCGCATGTTCTGGCGGAATTCGCGTTCCATCTGGTCGGCTTTTCGGATCATAACGGCACCTTCCTTCGCCGGCGGCATACTTGCGGCCCGGAAGGCCCCGCCGGTCTCACTCTTTTATATCATATATCATAGCGGTTCGGGCGGAACAAGCAAGGCGCTTTTCGTTCAGGCTTTTTGCCTTTTCCCCTGGCGCAGCCCAACCGCCAGGCGGCGGAAGACAAACAGCAGGAGCAAGGTGACCACACCGGTCAGAACAATCGTGCCGCCCGGCTTGAGGCCTGCGTAATAGGCGATCAGCAATCCGGCAATGGTGAAAACGAGCGCGAAGCCGATCGAATACAGCACCGTCTGGCGATAGCTGCGGCCCAGCTGCATGCCGCAGGCCACCGGGATCACCAGCATCGAGGAGACGATCAGGGCACCGACCGTGCGGGCGGCGACCGATACGGTTACCGCCGTCATCAGGGTGAAGATGAAGTTGATCGTCTTGACCGGGACACCGGCCAGGCGCGCCGCCTCTTCGTCGTAGGCGATCAGGAAAAGTTCCTTGTACAGCAGGATAAAGGTCAGCAGCACAATTACGCTGACCAGGACGACCAGCAGCAGCTCAAAGTCATTGACCGCCACGATGCTGCCGAACAGGAAGCTGTTGAAACTGGCCGCACTGGAGACGAACCCGGACAGGACAGCCGCCAGGCCGATGCCGGTCGACAAGATGACGGCGATGGCCAGCTCGGCGTATCGGGGTATTTTCTTGCGGATGGCCTCGATGCCCAGGGCGGCCGTCACGGTCGCGGCCATGGCGCCCAGTATCGGGTTGAAATTGAAGATCAGGCCGGTGGCCACGCCCGCCAGGGACGTGTGAGCCAGGGCGTCGCCGATCATCGACAATCGTTTGAGGATCATGATGATGCCGATGCAGGGGATGATCAGGGCCAGCAGGATGCCGACCAGGAACGCCCGCTGCATGAAGCCGTAGGCAAAGACAGACAGGACCATCAGGACACCTCCGCCGGTTCGCAGCAGGCGCAGTCCGGATTGACCGGATGCTTGTGCCGGTGGCCCAGCTCTTCGAGCAGTTGGGCACGGGCCAGTTCGATCATCGAACCGCTCTCCAGGCAATAGACGTGGTTCAGATAGGGCTCGACCCGGGCGACATCGTGGGTGACCATCAGGATGGTCAGGCCAGCGTCGCGGTTCAGGTCCGCCAGCAAGGCATACAAGCTGCGCGCGGTCTGTTCATCGATACCCGTCGACGGCTCGTCGAGGATCATCAGGCGGGGCTGGCCGACCAGCAGTCTGGCCAGCATGACCCGCTGTTGCTGGCCGCCGGAAAGCTGACCGACCAGTTGACCAGCCAGCGGTTTCATACCGACCCGGTCCAGTGCTTCCAGCACCTTCTGCCGTCCTTGCCTGCCGGGAAAGCGGAACAGCCCGAGGCTGGGATAGAGCCCGGTCTGGACGATCTCAGCCGCGGTCGCCGGAAAGGACTGGGCGGCCGCCGCCTGGTTTTGGGAAAGATAGCCGATCCGGGACCAGTCGCTGAACGCCCGCTGTTCCTGGCCAAAAAGCCAGATTTGGCCGCTGGAAGGCGCCAGCTGGCCCAGCAGTAGCTTGATCAAGGTGCTCTTGCCGGTGCCGTTGGCCCCGATCACCGCCACAAAATCACCTGGGGCGACAGCAAAGCTGACCCGGGTAAAGACCGGTTCGCGCTGGTAGGCAAAGCTGACATTTTCTGCTCGGAGCACATCGGACGCAGCCATGGCGTAACCTCTTTTTCTCCTGTTCAGGAAAGTGCGTCGACAAGCGAGCGCAAGTTTTGTTCCATCACCGAAAAGTAATCTTCACCTGCCTCGATCTGTTCTCCGGCAAGACCTTCCAGGGGGTTGAGCACGGCGGTCCTGGCCCCGATCTCGCGGGCGATTGTTTCAGCCACCTTGGGCGAGGCCAGTTCTTCGAAAAAGATCACCTGGACGTCGTGCAGGCGGGCATAGTCGACAATTTCCGCCATGCGCGCCGGATCCGGCTCTGACTCCGAGGACAAGCCCTCGATGCCGACCTGTTCCAGCTGGTAGGCCCGGGCCAGGTAGCCGAACGCCTCGTGGGCGACCACGATCTCCCGGCGGGTCACCTGCCCCAGCGCGTCGCGGTATGCGCGGTCCAGCTGTTCCAGCCGGGCGGCCGTCGCCGTGTAGGCGGCGTCATAATCAGCTGCATGTTCCGGATCCGCCTTCACCAGCGCGTCCCGGATCACACCCAGCTGGTGCAGGGCGTTTTGCGGATCGAGCCAGACATGAGGGTCGTAGCGGCCCCCGGTTTCAGCGTGGTCCTGGCTGTCCTGATCATGTCCGGCTTCCAGCAGCGCAAGGCCGCTGGTGGTCTCGACCAGAACAAGGTCCGTATTATCCAGCGAGCCGACGACCTTGTCCACCCAGTGTTCCATGCCCGCGCCGTTGTAAACGAGCAGATCGGCCTGTTCCAGCCGAACCAGGTCGGCGGCCTCCGGCTCCCAATCGTGTGGCTCGGCGCCGGGCGGCACCAGGTTGTACACCGCGACATGCTCGCCGCCGATCTTGACGGTCAAGTCGTATAGAACATAGAAACTGGTGTAGATCTGCAGCTTGCCGGGTTCAGCCGGCTGGCCGGCCGCTAAAGAGCAGGCCGGCAGCAGGCCGCTTAACCCGGCCAGCAGCAGCAACATAACCAGGGACCTTCGGGCTGTCCGCATGCGTACCTCCTGCAAATGCAAATCAATCGCATTTACGATTGGTTTCATCATAGTCAGCGGGCGGGGCTTTGTCAAACATCGAGGATGCTGATCGTGTGGCCGCGCGTCAGGCTGCGTCCGGCTGGAATCGTTAGGATGCCGCGCTTTTCTTCGATCGCACCGCTCGAGCAGGTTTCGTCAGGCAAGCCGCACCAGGGCTCGATGCACAAGTAAGGCGCCCCGGGCTTGGTCCAGATGCCAAGAGACGGGAACCCCGGAAAATCGACCCGGATGCTGCGCCCGCCGGAGCGTCGCGCCAGCGTGACCGACTGTGAGCGGATGCTGGCAAATACAAGGGCATCGACGGCAAAATAGCGTGTTTCGAGCGGTAGCACCGACCCTTGGGTTAAAACCCGTGTCGTTTCGCCGTTGAGCAGATTGCCATCCAGCTCGCAGGTCTCCAGCGTTTCCTCCTGCTCAAAAAGCAGGTCGTAAGCCTCGATGCCTTCCGGACAGCTGTAACCTTCGTGGGCGCCGATCGACGCGTACATCGTCTGGTCAGTCGGGTTTGCGATCGAGTAGCTCACGGCCAGGCTGCGGCCTTCAAGCGTAAACGCGACACGCAGCAGGAAATCGGCGGGGAAGCTCTTGCGTGTCTCCTCTGTTGCCTTCAGGGTCAGGACAACAGACGATTCGGTCTGCTCGGCGATGTCGAAGACCATCGTTCTGGCAAAGCCGTGCTTGGGCAAGGTGTAGGTTTGTCCGCCGCGCGTGTAGCGGTCATCTTTCAGCCCGCCCACAATCGGGAACAGGATCGGGGCGCGCGACACCCAGAAACGGGCATCCCCCTGCCAAAGATATTCGTGGCTGGCCCGGTCGCGGATGCTGGCCAATTCGGCCCCCAGCAGATCTACCGCCACACTGAGATACGCGTTCTGGATTGTTACGTGACTCATGCAATCTCCTCCTGACATGCGCGCCGTCAAGGCGCTGGTCTTATCACCCGTATTATACGCCTGGCACGGTCGGCAGACAAACAGGCGCCAACAGGGTTGTGATGCGGGTGAAGTTCTATATAATGGGGATAACAGAATCGTCTGGAGGTACTATGGACGGATTCGACAAGAAGGCATTCCAGAAAACCTTGTGGCGCCTGACGCTGCCGATCGCGCTGCAGAGCCTGATCTCCTACAGCGTCAACCTGACTGACACGGTTATGCTGGGTTCTCTGGGCGAAACGGCCATCTCCGCGACCACGCTGGCCAACCAGCTTTTTTTCATCTTCACCATCGCCTGCGTCGGCATCACCGGCGGCGGCATCGTCCTGAGCAGCCAGTACTGGGGCCAGAACAACCTAACCGCGATCCGCAAGATCATGTCGATCACGCTGCGCATCGCGGTATCCGCCGCCGTCATCTTCAGCGCCGTCGCCCTGCTGTTTCCCGCCCAGGTGATCGGCATCTACACGCGCGACCAGGCGGTCATCGAAGCCGGCATCGACTATTTGCGCATCATCGCGGTGTCCTACGTGTTCTACGCGGTAACCCACACGCTGCTGACGCTGCTGCGCAGCGTGGAGACCGTGCGCATTTCGGCCTGGATCCACGTGCTGTCCTTCGTCACCAACGTCTTTTTCAATTATCTCTTCATTTTCGGCAAATGGGGCGCCCCGCGCCTGGGGATCGCCGGCGCCGCGATCGGGACCGTGATCGCCAGGGGCGTCGAGATCGTCGTCGTGCTCGTCTACATGCTGGCGTTCGAACGCAAGATCCGCTATCGGCCGGCCATGGTCCGCTTCTGGGACAAGCTGCTGTTTCGCGACATGGTGCAATACGGCCTGCCGGTCCTGCTCAACGAAACCCTCTGGGCCATCGGCATCTCAATCCATGCGGCTATCCTGGGCCGGATCGGCTCGGATGTCGTCGCCGCCAACAGCATCGCCTTTGTCGTCTACCAGATGACCACTTCGATCATCCTGGGCAACGCCAACGCCTCCGCTGTGATCATCGGCAAGATCATCGGCCAGAAAAACTTCGCGCTGGCCCAGGCGACCGCCAACCGGCTGCGCCTGGTCTACTTCTATGTCGGCCTGGGCTGTGCCTTGTTCATGGTGCTGGTCAGACGGCCGGTCATTTCCCTGTACAACATCCAGGAGGCGACGCGCCAGATGGCCAGCCAGCTGATCCTGGTCTACGCGGTGATCATCTTCTTCATGTCGTTTGCCTGCTCATTCCTGATGGGGATTTTCCGGGGCAGCGGCGATACGCGCTTTGCCCTGATCACGGACATCAGCTGCCTGTGGTCGGCCATACCCATCGGTGCGGCGGCGGCGTTCTTGTTCCACGTGAACCCGGTCATCGTCTGCGGCCTGCTGCGGCTGGATATGCCGCTGAAAGCCCTGATCTGCCTGATCCGGCTCAAATCGGGCAAATGGATCCGCAACGTCACCCGCGATGAGGTCGAACCGCTGCCTCCGGAAACCTGTGCGCCATGACTGACCTGGCCCGGCTCGCGCTGACCTTGCTGGTCGCGTCCCTGGGCGGTTACCTGGGCTACAAGGCGAAAATCCCGGCCGGCACGATGCTGGGGGCGCTGCTGTTCACGGTGCTGCTCAACCTGATCGTTGGCCAGGCCTTCGTTCCCGCCGGCGTCCGTCCCTGGCTGCAGATGTGTTCCGGCGCCCTGCTGGGAGCCGGTATCCGGCGGCGTGATGTCAGGGAACTCAAGTACCTGATCCTGCCCGGCCTGGTCATGATTGTCCTGATGATGGTCATGAACGTCCTGTTCGGCTATTTGATGTATCGCTTCAGCCATCTCGATCTGGCGACCGCCCTGCTGGCGGCCGCGCCGGGCGGCATGACCGATATGGCCCTGATCGCCGGCGACCTGGGCGGGGACCCGATGCCGGTCACGCTGCTACACCTCGCCCGCCTGCTGATCATCTACGCCCTGCTGCCGTTCATTTTTGCCCGGCTGCAAAAATACCAGAACGCGCATCCCGTTGCGGGGCGCTGCCGGCCGCCGGAAGAACAGGTGACCGTACAGAAGAAAAAGCCAGGGCCGACAGACGTCGTAGCCGGCCGCCGCCAGGCGGCGGTCGCGCTGCTGATGACGCTGGGCGCCGCTGCCGCCGGCGGCAGCCTGCTCTGGCAGCTGGGGGTCAACGCCGGCGCCATGATCGGTGCCATGCTGGCGGTGGCCGCACTCAACCTGACCACCGGGAAGGCGCTGCGTCCGGTCAAGCTGCGCACCGCGGTCCAGGTGCTGGCCGGTGCCTTCATCGGTCAGAACATGACCCGGGCCAACATCGGCCAGATGGCCGGCCTGATCGCGCCGCTCTTGATCATGGTCGTATCGGTGGTGGTGTTTATCGTCGTGATCTCGCTCAGCCTGATCGCCCTGTCCCGGCTGGATCGGGCGACCTGTATCCTGATGAGCGCCCCCGGCGGCCTCCAGGAGGTTTCCCTGATGGCGCTCGACCTGCAGGCGGATGCACCCAAGGTGATGGTCATGCAAACGACCCGCCTGATGGTGGTCATCGCCCTCTTCCCTTCTCTGCTGACGGCCGCCGCCGGTTTGCTCGGCGATTAGCCGGGCGCGGGTTCAGCCTGGGCGGCCGCACGGATGCGGCCGGCGGCCAGTCCCAGCACGCAGAAGTAGAACGGGGTCGTGTAGAACATCGAGTTTCCAACCAGCGACGAGATGAAATAGGCGGCGACCATGGTCAGCAGCGCGGTCTCGGCAGCGCTCATTTTGGCGCGGTGGCGGATAAAATCGGCTCCAACGGCTAACAAGGCCAGCAGGTAGAAAACGAGCGCCGGAAAGCCGAGACTGGCCGCGAGCTGGATCAGCTCATTGTGCGGCCGGTCGGCCGGTATCCCGTTAACGATGATCCCGCGAACCAGGTAGGCGGCGCCCAGGTTGTCGGGACCAAAGCCGAAAAGCGGTTTTTCGAGGGCCAGCTGTATCCCATTGACCCAGAGGCCCCAGCGATTCGTGCCCGCAGCGGCGGCAGCGGCCGAACCGCGCACGATCAGCCGGGTATCACGGGACAAGCGCAATAGGGCAGCCAGCAGCCGGGGCTGGATCAGGTTGACCAGGACACTGACGGCTGCAAACAGGCCGAGGACGAGCAGCACCGGCCCGACGGGCTGGCGCAGCCAGATTGTTGCGAACAGGACGAACAGCAGGGCCACGGCAACCCCGAGAAACGGGCCCAGCGACTGGTTCAGGTTCAGGGAGGCAATGATCAGGCCAAAGGCCGCCAACGCGGCCAGCTTCCGGCCAGGCTGAACCGGATGCGCCGCCAGCAGATACAGAACGCCCGGTGCGGTCAAGGCTAAAAAGTAGCCGTAATGATTGGCGTTGTAAAAAACGGACGTTACCTGCGTCAGATGCAGCGTTTGGTTCAGCCATGCCAGGTCGAGAACGGCAAGCGCCGCCAGTCCGGCGGAAACCGCCGTCAGTGCCGCCAGGACCCACCGGACCTGCCGCTTGGCGCGCAGCTGCCAGGCGACAGCAAATATACCGCCATAAAGCAGGTAGGACATCAGGCCATCGCGCCGATAGGCATCACCATGCCAGGTGAGAGCCGGCTTGTCCGAGAGCAGGCAGGAAACGGCGCTCCAGAGCAAGAGCAACCCGAGCAGAACGGGGACCGCCCGTACGCGCCAGGAAACGGACGCGTCCGGGCGCCACGACTTGCGGCCACGCCTGAGCTTCAGGTAAAACAGACCGGCCAGGATCCAGCCGAGCAAGCCGGTCTGCTGCAGCATGACATACCAGGTCGAACTCAGGATCAAACGCACGAGCTGTTCGTCGGAGCTAACCAGCAGGGCGCCGCGCAGCAGGATGAATACGGGCGACAACGACCAGTAGAGCAGCAGCCCGGCCCCGGCAAAGACCAGCCAGGCGGTTGGCAGGGCATCGAGCAGCTCGCCGACGGTTTTGATCTCCTGCAGCGCTTGCCAACTTGTCTTGAGAGAGACTTCGGCGGCCGGTTTTTGTGTTCTCATGGTGATCTCCCCGGAGGTGCGTGAATTTGCGTCAGGATTTATCCCCATTTTAGCCGATTTGCCCCAGGCGGGCAACGATAATCATATCGCGCAGCGAAGGCAAGTGGTATAGCGGTATAATGGTGCCATGGTGCGAGTTACATGCCCTTCCCGCCCGTTTCATTCAAGGAGGCCGATCCCATGCAGTTCATGACATACGCCGGCACCGAATCCTTTGGTGGCGCAACACTGGAAACGCTCCTGGAAAACGAAGAACAGAACAATTTGCCGATCAGCTTCATCCGCAACGAGCGTGGCCTGGACACGTCAGGCTGGCTGCTGGCGACCGTCAGGGATCCGGCAGGATCGGTTGTGCTGGTTGCCGCCTGCACGCCGCCGCACAACATCGTGCTCTACGAAACGCAAAACCGACCCCACGACGCAGCCGTCCGGCGCCTGGCGGACGAGCTGAAGGCGCTGGCGTTCCCGGTTCCCGGCGTCCTGGCCGAGCAAAGTCTGGCCCGCCGCTTCGCCGCCATCTACGCAGGCGACGCAAACTGGCAGCGGCACATGTCCATGCAGATCATGCGCCTGGACACGGTCAACACATTGGCCAAGGCATCCGGGCACGCCCGCCTGCTGCGTGAAGACGACCTGTTCTTCGTCCCTTACTGGGAGCGGGCGTTCGGCGAAGAGTGCCAGACCGGCTTTTTCGATATCCCCGCGCACACGGAACGCATCCGCCAGCGCATAGCCAAGAACTGTCATCTGATCTGGGAAGACCGCATCCCCGTTTCTCAGGCCGTACACGGGCGATCCACCGAACACGGCGCGGTCATCAACGGGGTCTACACCCCGCCCCCATATCGCAACAGGGGGTATGCGTCCGCAGTGGTGGCCGAACTGGCCCGGATGCTGCTCGACCGGGGTCATCGCTTCTGCTGCCTGTTTGCCGATGCCCAAAACCCGATATCCTGCGGCATCTACCATAAGATCGGCTTTGTCGACCGCTGCCTGTATGACGAGCTGCGCTTCGCACCGCCAGCGGAGCGCTCGTTCGGACGTTAGTTCCGGCTGCACGGTTTTATTGACATATGCCCGTAATAAGGCTACAGTGGTGAGGAAAAAACACCAGGAGGCCAAGATGACACACGCGACCCACGATGACACCGAACCGAAAAAGGAAGCCAAAAAGAGCGGTTGCCTGCAGCCTGCCCCGAAGGTTTTGGTATCCTGCCGCGGGCTGAGCGGCGAAAACAACGTCCTGGCGGTTGCCTACTGCGGCAACTGCAGCTACGACCCGCCCATGGTCATGGTCGGAATTGTCCCGTCACGCTACTCGTATCAGCTGATCAAGCAGTCCGGCTGCTTTGTCGTCAACCTGGTCGACCGGTCTTACCAGGAGACGTTTGATTTCCTGGGCAGCCACAGCAAACGCGACGGGGACAAGCTGGCCGAGGCCAAGGTGCGTCTCGAGGACGGTAAAAAAGTTGCGGCGCCGATCCTGGTCGACTGCCCGGTCAACATCGAGTGTACAATCGTCGACTCGATCGTGACAGGCTCGCACGAAATGTTTGTCGGCAAGATCGAGTATGTGCATGCCGATGCCCGCCTGATCGACGCTGAGGGTAAAATCGACTTTGCGCGAATCCAATTTCTTTGACCGTCATATCCTGAATCACCGGCACGTTTTCAGTGATTGACTCTCTGCCCTGCCTGTTGCCAACAGGCGGATTATTCAGCTAAACTGGATCAATCAAACTTGAGAAACGAGGGCAGATCATGATTGTCGGATGCGTCAAGGAGCGGAAAACACACGAATACCGGGTTGGGCTCACGCCCGCGAATGTGATCGAGTACATGGCCCATGGCCATCCGGTTTTGATCGAGGCTGGTGCCGGGGAAGGCTCGGCATTTGCCGATTCCGACTATGAGCAGGCCGGCGCGACGGTTCTGGATGAGGCTGAAGCCGTCTGGCGCCAGGCTGACATGATCGTCAAGGTCAAGGAACCCCTGCCCGACGAATACGCGCTGATCCGGCCCGGCCAGGTGCTCTTCACCTACCTGCACCTGGCTGCCGACCGCAGCCTGACCGAAGCCCTGCTGGTCAGCGGCTGCCGCGCGGTCGCCTATGAAACCGTCACCGACAGCCTGGGCGGTCTGCCCCTGCTGCGCCCGATGAGCGAGGTCGCCGGCAAGCTGTGCGTCCAGGAAGGCGCCCATTATCTGGAAAAGACCAACGGCGGGCGCGGTGTGCTGCTCGGCGGTGTGCCCGGCGTCAAACACGCCAAAGTCGTCATATTGGGCGCCGGGATCGTCGGACCCCAGGCTTGCAAGGTAGCCGCCGGCATGGGCGCCGATGTGACGGTGCTCGACAAGAACCTGGCCCGGCTGGCCTAGCTTGACGAGATCTTCGACGGCAAAGTCAAAACAGTCTATTCGAGCGAGCATGCCGTGACGGAAGAGATCAAGGATGCCGACCTTGTCATCGGCGCCGTGCTGATCCCCGGGGCGAGCACGCCCAAGCTGATCCGGCGCGAGCACCTCCGCCTGATGAAACCCGGCAGCGTCATCGTCGATGTCGCCGTCGACCAGGGCGGCTGTGTCGAGACCAGCCATGTCACCTACCACGACGACCCGGTCTACACGGTCGACGGCGTCCTGCACTACGGGGTCGCCAACATGCCCGGTGCGGTTCCGCGGACCTCGACCATGGCCCTGACCAACGCGACGATCACCTACGGGCTGAAAATCGCCGGCCTTGGCCTGGAGCAGGCCGCCGCGGCCGACCCCGGCCTCAAAAACGGCATCAACATCTACCGCGGCCGCTGCACGTGTGAAAACGTGGCCAAGAGCTTCGGCATCACCTACACGCCGTTCGAGGCCAGCTGATCAGCGCCGCAGCTCTGTCGCGTAGATTTTAAACGACTCCAGCGGTGTGAAGATGCTGTTGACGTGCTCTTTTTCGGCGTAAAATATGACGGTGCCCTCCACCATGTTTTCACCAGCTTCGTTGTGGCTGAACATGAATTCGTAGCAGGCATAGCGATCGTCGACCCAATCGTAGAATGAGTACAGACCGTATTCATCGTCGTAGACGCAAACCTGGGCGCGCGATGCGGCATCCGCCTCGCTTCTGCCTATTGAAATGCGCAGCTGGTCGTCGTCGAGTGCCGTGACATAGACATAGCACGGGTCGATCAGGTCGGCAGAGTAAACGGCCTTATCGTCTTTATACTTGAGCGTCTGCCAATGCGCCGGTCCGGCAAAGATGCCGGTTGGCATATTGACGCTGTATTCTGCGGCGATGCCATCCGGCCCGGACACAAACGATTCTTTGCCTTTGTCCTGGCGAACCAGCTCGGTATAGAAAAACTTGAATGTCGCCCCCGGTTCCGTGGTGTTGAAGTTGACTTCCATTTCGTCGATGGCCAGTTTCGTCTTGTCGACCGGCACACGAAACTGGTGCGCCGTGCCGTCAGGTTCGACGACCGTATACTGGACTTGGTGCACATGACCGGCTTTCGCCAACGCGCTCTTGCCTGGAACATCGATGATGATCCTCTCATCCTTGAACGAAACAACCGGTTTCTCCGGCTGAACAAGCAGCAGGACGGTGTAGCCGCCGCCCAGGGCGTTCAGGCCGCCCGAGGGCAGGGTGACGTTGGAACAGGCCTCGAAGAGCACGACCGGACCCGACTGGCTGATCTCGCCCAGGACGGAATAACCCTGACGGTCGGCGGTTTTCCGGTTGGTTCCGTCCGCGTCGCATGAGGCGGTCAACTGAAACCAGTCGCTTTGCTGCATGGCATCAGAGCCGAGCTGAACCAGCAGCCGCGCGTTGCGCTCAGCCGGCAGCGTGATGTTCAGCAGGTGCGGCGTCAAACTGAGCGGCAGGTAACGGGTTTCGATGTCGCGAAACGGCGTTTCCCGGCTGAGCGGCACGCTCCGGCTGCTGAAGAGCGACGCGTAGTCACCGGTGCCTTTCACGGTGCGCCGAACCATCAGGGGTATGATTTCCGGGCGGGGCTGCGCCATGAAGTCCCGATAAGCCTTGGACACATTGGCGGGCGCGCCGCCGAGCACGCTGACCAGCGAACTGTAGCCCGTCGTGTCGGAAGCATAGCCGTAGCGCATCATCAGGTCGGGCAGGAAGCGGTTGCTTTGTCCGCGGTAGGCGTTGTCGCGCAGATATTCAAGAAAATAGGCCGCGGCATAGCCGTAGTGCATGTCATAATCGTCGAAGGAGCGTTCGCCGGACACCCAGTGGGACGGCGAGGCATAGCTGGACAGGTAGCACATGCCATATCTGTCCCGGGGTGTGAACGAGATCTCCTGCTCCCCTGTCCGGATCCATTCCGTCGCTTTGAAGTATTCGTACGCTTCCCTCTCCAGCATGACGGCGGTGGCCTCGGAGAACCAGCGGCGGTCCTTGTAGTCGATGGTGACCATGTTGCTCTGCACGATGTGAAACAGCTCATGGACCGCCGTCAGCAGCATGTTGTCTTCCGATATGACAGCCAGCTGCTGCCCGCTTGTGCCCAGTGCGTCGATGATCAGCTTATTCGCGTTCAGATGCAGATAGGGGTTGAGCCCGACTTCGTTGACAGCCGCGCCAAAGGAATCTCTGCCGTGCTGTTCCGGCCAGTCGATGCCGCCGTCGCCGGCTACCAGCACGTCGATCACGTGGGTGGGACGGCGAAAACCGCGGTTGGCTTCAAACAGGTATTCCTCAGCCAGCTCCAAACAATCGATTATCACCGCCACTTTTGCCGGCAGAAAATGCTTGCGGACCCATTCCTGATCTTCCAGAATATCCATGCAGGCCTTGTATTCAGGATCCTTGCTGATCGTTTCGATCAGGGATTTCTTGTAATTCGCGGCATCCCAGCCGCCGCTTTTTTTGACAGACAGGGCGTTGATGCCTTGTTCGAAGCCCTTGGTCATGTCGATGCCGTACGATGCATAAACGGCATCGAGCCGCTGGGCGATCCGGTCGACTTCTGTGGGATCGGCCGGCGGCATGGCGGCCGGCCAGTATACTTTATAGGTGCTGCCAAGGTTGAACGAGCGGAAAATTGTGTCGTGCTTGAACGTGAATCCGAAAAATTTCCGTCTCACCAGGATGCCGCGGATCGCAACGACCCCCGAGGTCACCCCCTTGATGATGAACAGGCTGTTGCTGCTGATTCGGGCGGTCATCACGCCGTCAGAGACCTGGCTGGGAATTTCTTCCGTAACGCCGTCTGCGCGGACATGGGTCAAGACCAGCTTGCCGCTTTGGCAAATGCTTTCCGGAATGCCCAGCTGATCGAGCGCGAGGGTCAGCGTGACCGGCTGGTCGAAGCGCTCCCCGGCCTTCATGCCGGCATCGAGCGTAAAACCCGCCAGGTGCACCGATTCGTCGGCCGCGTTCTTTTCAGAATAAGAAAACAGCTCCTGGTCGGTCATCTGCTTGGCCGTGAAGCGCCTCTTCTTGTCAAGCGCGTTGGCTTCCCCGCTGACGGTAATCCCTTCGGCCGGTGTCACGAGGAAGGCGGGTTGCCCGGAAGCGGGACGGTCGGCCATAACCTCTTCGTCCATGCTGCCGCGCAGCCATTCAGTCCAGCGGGCCGCCTGCACGCGGGGCCAAACCAGAACAGCCCCCAGCACAAGACACGCCACAACGACAATGGCGATGGTCGGGACGAACCATTTTTTACGTCGCTTGACCGGTTTAACCGGGACCGATTCGCTGATTGGCAGAGCGAAAACAGACTGGCCGCATCCGGAACAAAAACGTGCGGACGGCTCAAGCGGTTTGCCGCAGTGACGACAATATCTCATCATCCAGGATCTCCCTCTTCGGGTATCTGCGGCCGAGAAAACCAAATCCCAAGTCCCGACGACCGCGGCGGCATCCGTCAGCTATCTGACTCATTCGATCGCACCTTGTTTCGATTATACCAGATCACGAAAAAAAGAACCTACTCCGGATGCATGAAGAGCTAATTGCGCTGTATGCATTTTTCCCATTGAGATACATGAGCATAGGAACCGATATAACAATCGGATGAGCAAACAAGTCAGGTCATCACCTGTGTGAGGCCAAAACAAGGGATTACGGTACACCAAAGAGCCCGGATTATGCTCTCACAGGTCGCTAAGCAGACCTGCACGTGGTCTTTGGCGGGCGTATGGGGACTTCGTCAGGCGCTTGTGACCAGACTTCGCATCAGCTGGGGCTGCTTCTGCTCGATGCGCCCAATGGCCATGGTCAGCATCACGGTCAAGGCCAGGCAACACTGCATGGTCATTTTTCTTTTTCCGCGGATGGTGTGTTGCTCGAAGCCAAAGCTGACATCCAGTCGACCGTTCACGCGTTCGACCGATGTCCGAAAATCATATTGCGATCGAATTTGTAGCTGCTGCGATCAACCGCGGTGAAGATGCGGGGATCTGTGGCCAGCAGAATCCGGATCCCACCCTGGTGCGGACAGAGCCCGTAACTCGGGTGCGCTATCCCGTACGCTTTGACCGGACATTTCTTACGCAGGCTGTTGCGGCTGCGTTCATATCCATCACAGCTCATCTGGCGTTTTTTCCCGTCTTTTGCCGCATAGCAGAAAACCTCTCCGCGCTCATTGTCGTAAACCGCCGGGTGACCGGGCAGGTTTCGTTCCTTTTCATCCCGCCACAGATGCCGGTTATCAATGACCGGTTTAATGCGATACGGTGGATCCATCAGCTTGTGAATCATTTTGCTGTCATCATAGCCTTTGTCCGCCGATAAATCTTCACAGGTTTCAATCAGCGCCGGCTGTTCCTGGGCCAGTTTTTGTACCAATTGGTGCCCTTCCGTAATGTCGGCTGCTGATGCGGCTGTCACATGGTAGCAAACCGGCAGGTCATGGGTCGCGTCAACAATCAAATGTAATTTGAAGCCAAAGCATTTGACCACTTTTTCCCACGCCGTTCCATCCGGGTGCACTCCATGGTATTTCTTCATACCCAGATCTGCATCGGTTTCTCTTCGGCCATCGGACTGCTTGAGCTTGTTTTTCCTGCCGGCAAACGACGCGATGTATTTGCTGTCCATCGCCAGGCGCTTGCCGAACCGCGGCAGTAAGAGCATAACGCGTCGCACCTGCTTTTGAAACATCAGGTCCAGTTCAGCCTGGTGTCTCAGCAGGAGTGCCAGGAAACGACTGAAATTATATCCTGAATTCCACTAAAAAATTAGCGTAGCCAACACATATTTTCAAAACCAGCCCCCTGAGCCTTGAACCAGTCTCTGATTCAAGGCTTTTTACGTGCCTGATGACATGAGATGTGGGTATTGCAATT
>JAAYJD010000001.1 GCA_012523135.1 Clostridiaceae bacterium | reverse complement strand
TTTTGTTCGTGGCCAGGCCGCCTGCCAGGAGCGTCAGCAGCACGCCGGAACCGACCAAGAGCCATTCGATCCGAATCCGGTCGGCCAAAGGACCAAAAATGAACATGGCGGTCGGCATGACGCCGCTGGCGATCATGCCCATTACGCCGAAAACCCGGCCGAGATAATCGGGTTCGACTTTTTCCTGCAGCAGGACCGTCGCCGGTGTATTGTAGAACGGCAAAGTCAGCCCGGTTATGGCCATGATGCCCAGATAGATCCAGAAATTCGGGACGACACCCAGCAAAAGGGTTGTGACACCAACCATCAGGGTCGAAAATGCCATGGTTTTGATGCGGTTTCTGAAACCGCCCCAGGCGGCAATCAGCAAACCGCCCACAAGCATCCCGCCGGAAAAGACAACCTCGATGGCGGTCAGACGCCAGATATCGTCGCCGAAACTGCGCGTGACCTGAAGCGGCGTCAGCATGGCGACCGGGGTGACCATGAAAAACAAGATCGTGATGTAGATGAAAAACCGTCCGATGTATTCATGTTTGCGGATATATTGGACCCCTGCAACCAGGTCCTGCCAATACCGCTGTTTCTTGTTGGCCTCAGACCTGACATGGGCCGGCACTTTGAGGGTGACCATCACCAGGATGGCGGCGATCGCCGTCACGACATCGATCATCAGGATCAACTCGAGCGAGGTTAAGCTGAGCAGAGCGCCGCTGACCATGGGTGAGATGAGCATGATCGCTGAGTTCAGGCTGGAAAACAGGCCGTTGGTTTTCATCAGGCGGTCTTCGGGTACGATTTGCGGTAGCAAGGCGTTGACAGCCGGCGTCTGCACCGCCTGACCTAACGCGCGGACGAAGGGGATCACGAAAAAAAGCCATAAGTCCTTAGAACCTGCCAGGAAAAAAAGAGCCAGGATCAATGTCGCGCTGGCGATAAGGCCATCCGCCAGGATGATCAGGCGCTTGCGGTCGTAGCGGTCAGCCCAGACGCCGGCAAACGGGGACAGAAACAAGGTTGGCAGGAAACCGAACAGAATATAGATGGTCATCATGAAGCCGGACTGCGTATCCAGCGTGATCCGCCACAAAATCGCATAGGACACGAGCGACGAGCCAAACAGGGAAATGGCTTGGCTGGTCATAAAGAGCAAGGTTCTTTTTTTCCAAAGAGCGGATGGACTTTTCATGTCAATCCACCTCAACTTTCATATCAAGTGCGCCTTACCTTCTTTATACTGCAAATCGCGATCCAAAAGCGTAATGCCTATTACCAACGTGAATGGCACCAGATTAGATTCCCCGATGCCGGTTCCGGTACAGGTCGTAATCCCTGCACCATCTTATTTGCTCACAAATGGAAAGTCCAGGCGATTCACGGCCAGGGGCGAGGCGGTGTTCTGAAAGCAATGGGGTTGATTCCTGATTGTGCGGCCAGAAAACATAAATATCGTGATTTGGTGAGTCAGACGGAATGCTTTCTGTTACAATGGATGCGGGTCATTCCATGTGACGTTTATTCAGATGAGTTTGTCGGTTACGGAGGTCCTGCTTATGTGTTTTTCAGCTGAAGCAAGTTTCATCGGCGGCGCTGTCCTGACCACGATCGGTATCCTCGCTATCCGAAAGAACCGAGAACCGTCCCAGCGGCTGTTTGCAACCATGCCGCTCGTATTTGGTTTGCAGCAGCTTGCCGAGGGGTTCGTCTGGATTGCACTCGAATCGGGGCAGCAGCATCTCCTGCTCAAAAATTCCACGATTGCTTTTCTGATCGCCGCGCTGTTGATCTGGCCGACGTTTGTCCCTTTGTCAGTCAGGCTTATGGAAACGGATCGGCGCAGGCGACCCATTTTAAACGGATTGACAGCGCTTGGCGCGTTGACGTCCCTGGCATATTTGTCGGGTCTTCTGCGTTTTGAGGTTATTGCCCAAATCAACAACCTGCACATCAACTATGGGGTCGACGCACCGCAGAGCTATCTCAGGATCGCCTACATGGCCTATCTGGCTGCGACCCTGCTGCCCTTCTTGTTCACAACGAAGCGGCGGGTCTGGCTGCTGGGTGTGGTGGTAACCGTTTCCTATGTCATCGCGGCCTACTTCTACACGGAACAGCTGCTGTCGGTCTGGTGTTTCTTTGCCGCTGTGACCAGTTGTGTCGTTTGGTGGATTGTCGGTGAGCAGCCTATAAAGACTTCGGAAACCATCAGCCAAAACGCATAATGTGTTCGCAACGACGCTTTGTCATGTTAGATTCTAACTCACGGCAGCGCATGATGGATATATGATGCCATTTAGAAGTGCGTGAAAGGATGAACAGGATCCATGGATATTGATGTGTTGTTTCTAAATAACAAAGCTATGCAGTCGCTTGGCGTCAACGATATGAAAGAAGCGATACATGATGTCAAACGAGCATACATGCTATCGGAGCAGGGCGATGTTATAACGCCAGGCAAGTGTGTGATGCCGTGGGGCAAAACACCTGAGGATGAGAATGTTTACGGCCGTATCAATGCCATGCCAGGCTATATTGGCGGTGAATACAATATGGCAGGCATAAAATGGATTGGCAGCGGACCGATGAACTATAAAAAGGGCCTGCCAAGAGCAAGCGTGGTCGTTATTCTCAACGATGCGGATACAAAGCTTCCTGTTTGCATTGCAGACGGTACAGAAGTAAGCA
>JAAYJD010000125.1 GCA_012523135.1 Clostridiaceae bacterium | reverse complement strand
GTCATGGCCTGGATCGGACAGCATGCCAAAGCCGGCACCCCCTATGCGCACATCGCCCACACGGGTTGGTTCGATGTGCTGGACTGCACCATAAACGGTTTGAGCGTGGGTGAGTTCGGCGAACTGACCTTGCTGGGCGCATACCTCGGCGCCACACCTGTATTCGGATCCGGAGATGAAGCGTTTGCAAAAGAAGCCAGCGACTTGGTCAAGGGAATCGAGACCGTGGCTGTCAAGCAGGGACTGGTTCCCGGTTCCGGCGACGACTTTGATTGCGAAGGCTACCGGAACAGGAACATTGCCGCGGTCCACAAGCATCCCGAGCAAGCGAGGGAACTGATTTATGCGGGTGCTGCGCGGGCTTTGCAAAAATTCAGGGAAGCACAGGATCAATTCCAGGTGCCCCGCATCTTGCCCCCTTACAGGATGGAGACCTTCTACAGGCCAAATGGCAACAAACCCGCGCGCCGGACTTTCCGGGAAGATAAGGACGATCTCATCGCCATGATGAATAAATCGGAGACGCTGTTCTAAAGACGCCCGAGGAGAAGTCTGGTATAGCCACGCAGCAGTCAGTAAATCTGCACTTTCAGTTGACTTTGGCGAAGTCTTTGCCGTCGATACTGAGTTGTGCGCGGGTTCCTGGCTGCAGAAGCCCACAGATCTCTGGTCTGCGGAAAAAAGCAAAGGCCCCAATCCGACGGTTTGCGTCGGGATCCATGGCGCACAGCCCGGCCACACGATTGCCGTTCACATTCTCGGTGTCGAACCGGAAGGTATCGGTTATACCTGCACCCTCGACAAAAACCTCAATCAGCAGATCATGGGCCGCGATATCGGGCCTTGTCCGCGCACCGTTCTGATCCAGGACGGTTTCATCCATTGGAACGGGCCATTGAAATTGCCTGTGCGGCCGATGATCGGCACCATCGGAACCGCCGCCCCAGAAGGCAGGAACAACAGTTATGGCGGTTACTATGGCGGCAACATGGATGTCAGTGAAATAACGGCCGGCACAACCCTTTATCTGCCCGTCAGCTATCCGGGCGCCTTGCTTCATGTGGGCGATGTGCACGCCATCCAGGGTGATGGCGAGATCTGTAACGCCGGCGGCATTGAATGCCGGGCCCGGGTTACACTGAAGGTTGAACCAGCCGGTCAATCAGCAGAGCAGCGCTGCGTCCGCGCCGAAAACAGCGCTGACCTGATGGCCATCGCCTGTCTTGAATCAACGGATGAATCTTTTTATACCGCCTGCGGCGAATTGATTCGTTTTGTTTGCTCAAGATACATGATCGAAGAAGAAGAGTGCTTCGCGTTAGCGAGCCAGATCATGGAGGCGCGCTGCACCCAGTTTGTCAATCCGACGCGGTCCTATCTCTGCAAAATGTCAAAGGCGATCCTGCGCCAGGGGTATGGAGAACGATAAAACTGGCGGTATAGCCGGGTTTCCCCGCGAAGTCTTTTCTGAGATGTAAATCTTGTCGCTGCGTAAAAATGTCTGTACTGCGCGCTCAGGCCGCCAGGCGCGGGTACCAGATTTTGAAAGAACGATCGCAGCGTGATACGAGCTTCGCCGTTTGCACAAAGAACGGCAGGCAGTTGCCGACCAGGCATTCCATGAAAGCTTGGACTGGCGTGAAATCGTGGATATGGCAGGTGCTTTATTACTGGAACATAATACGCCTCGCCCATGAGTGTAACAGGTAGACGGTTTGCTGTGCTTATCGCCCGGTTCATGTTGCAATGTTCATTTCATATCCCGGTGTGCATTCAAGCCCAAAATCCCGGTTTGATGTATACCTGCACAGGCGGTTGCACACCAAATGCATCAAAGATAACTTTCTGCTCCTTCGTAACTGGAAATAAGATACAATGGCCGTTGATGTCCTGTCGCTTCAGCTTGTCCAGCGTCTGGATGAGATGTTTCATGGTCTTACTGCGATACAGATCCTGATCTTTCATCACAACATGAATGGATGACAACAGGTTAAGCGCGATAACCCGACGAACGATTTGTTTTGCATGCTGTTCTCGTGATGTATCCTTAAAGGGCAGATTCCATCTTCATTGGATCGCAAGCTAAAGCCGTGAAGCGATAACACAGGTTGCCATGAACGCCTTAAAGGCGATTCATGCTGCTCAATAAGAGCTGACCAGCTCTAAGGCCATGTCGCACCAGGCCCACAGGCGCTCTGGTTCGCCGTTCAGCGAGATCAGGGTCTTCATGTCGATTTCGACATTGCAGCGATATTTTCGGGCCAGCCGAAGTACTTCCAGCAGTTCTGCGCGCAGGCGTTCCCATGCACAGTTGGGGCCGGCCAGGTAATTTGAGTTGGGCTTGAAACAGACGACATAGTCGCTGCCGATCTGTTCCATGCCGGCCTCCAGCCGGGCAAAAGGCGATAGGGAAATTTTGCGCAGATTCTTGAAATTGCGGCGAAGGCCAGCGATCTTGTGGTCGAGCCGTTCGCAGCAGCCATACGAATACAAGCCGAAGAGCGCCGCCCACTTCTGTTCATGCGCAAAGGCGAATTCTTCAGACATTTCAGGTGAGACAGCTGTCAGGATCTGGTCGGCATTCTCGCCCCAGATGTCGCAAAGCCGCGCGCCGATGCCTCCTTGTGGTGGTGGCGGCAGCTGGGTCGTATAGCCGATGCCGTTGTTGCCGACATTGATGAAGCCGTTGTTGGATGACAGGATGCCCAGCCGCTCATACTGACGGGCGCGGTCGATCAGCTGTGTCAGGTATTTTTCGGCAGCCC
>JAAYJD010000124.1 GCA_012523135.1 Clostridiaceae bacterium | reverse complement strand
TTATAAAACCGATATAATTCAGTTCGCCAATCAGATTCAAATTCATCCTGGCATCATTGTAGGCAGATTACAGCATGACAAAAAGATTGAGTGGTCGTGGCATAATGATTTAAAAGAAACGTTCAACTGGTTAAACGACTGATTTCTACTGGATAAAACCCAGATCTTGAGACAGATGCGGTTTCAATATATTGAGTATTATTTTTTAAGCATCCAACACGGCCTGGTCAATACCTGTTTGGTTTCTGATGCGTTATAGGGTACAACTGACTCAGGCCATGCAGTTGATGTTATGAAAGGCAGTTAGATTCTATTTATGACGATCGACGATTTAGGTGTTGTTCACTATTGTCATCCGAACTGTGCACCATTGCAGAATATCGTCCGGCTGCCTGAACAACAAGCGTTTTCACTGGCTTACCAGATGGCCGCGTACAACCGGGAGACAACGGCTTTCTATTGTTTTGCCAGTTTTGAACACGAATACCCGCTCCGGGTACAAGCCGATCAGATCATGCATCGCGCCTTTGTTGCCCTTGGCGGCCAGCCCGGCACAGAGCACCTCTTGTCATTCGTCCTGCAGGGCAGCGAATATCTGTAGCAATGGGTCGGTGATGGACATGTCATCACCTTACCCCTCAGCGCCATTCCTGAGCCATACATCAGCTTCACCTACGGTGACAGCTGCGCGGCGCTGCAAAGACAGGGCACCATCCGACTGGCCAACAAAGAGATGCTGCTGGCCGCAATCCAGGCGCATGGCTGACAGGCCGAAGCGTTTCTGAAAGACATCACCGATCCATATCACTGCATTGACGTGCAGATTGGGCCTGCCGCCTTCTGCCATCCGGAACAGACGCCGACCTGATCCAGTTAGATGCCGGCCTTGCGCTTTCTATCCAGAAGCTTCTTCCTTTTCGTCAACATAATGCTGGGCCTGCGCGTGCCAGAGGGCGGCATACAGGCCATCTGTTTCGGCGAGCAGTTCAGCATGGCTGCCGCGCTGTACGAGTTCTCCCTTGTCAAAAACGGCGATGTCATGACAGAAACGGCATGAGGACAGTCGGTGCGAGATGAAGACCGCCGTTTTGGAGCCAATGGTTTTATTAAAGCTCGAATACACCTCGAATTCAGCGATGGGATCGAGTGCGGCGGTCGGTTCATCCAGAACGACCATGCCGGCGTCTTTATACAGCGCCCGGGCCAGAGCGATTTTTTGCGCTTCGCCGCCGGAAATCTGCACGCCATCCTCGTCAAAATCCTTGAAGAGCACCGTGTCGATGCCTTTGGGAAGCGTTGCCAACCGGTCGCCGAAACCGGCGTCCTCCAGGCAGCGCCGTATTTTTTCTGGATCCGGTTGGTCTGAAACGGTGACATTAGCCCCGATGGACAGCGGAAAAAGCTTGAAATCCTGAAACACAACGGAAAATATGCGGCGGTAGGCTGCGATATCGTAGTCCTTGATGTTGATGCCGTTGAGCAGGATTTCGCCTTCCGTCGGGTCGTACAAGCGGCAGAGCAGCTTGATCAGGGTGGTTTTGCCGCTGCCGTTGCGTCCGACGACGGCCAACCGCCGGTTTGCGTTGAGCGTCATGTTCAAATTTTTCAACGCATAAGTTTCCGACCCGGGGTAGCAGAAGCTGACATCACGAAACTCGAATTGGATTTCTGCGGCTGTCGGCATGGGCTTATAACCTTTGGCCAGCAGGTCGGGCAAATTCAAAAAATCGAGCAGCGGCTTGATGTACGCCGCATTGTTGACCGCACGGCCCAAATCGCCAAGCAGCGCGGTCACAGCCGTCACCAACGCGGTCACCGCCCCGACATACTGTACGACAGACCCGACGGCGTACATGCCCGCCAGCGCCCGCAGCCCGATCAGCAGGTAGACCGCCCCGCCCACCACGGCCATGCCCGCAGCAGAAAAACCGCCGAGGCGGCCTTCGAAAAAGAAAAAACGAAGCCAGCTTTTGACATTGAAACTGGTGGCAAAAATATGCTCCAGCATGGCACCCTGGCGATACAATCGGATGTCTTTTGCCGCCTTGTCCGCCTTGATGTAGCCGTTGTAGTACGAAGCGGCTGTATTGGCTTTAGCGTTTTCCTGGAACAAATCATCCAGCACACGCTTCTCTTTTCGCCGGAAAAGGATATTCAGAACGAGCATCGCAGCTACCAGCAGGACCAGCAGCAGCGTGGCAAGCGGCGTCGTGACAAAGGTGCGGCTAACCACCATCGCGTTGCTGTGAAACATGCCGGTCAGCAGCAAGGCGGCGAAAATCAGCGAAAACAGCCCGGTGGTCACCGATTGCGCCATCCAGTACAGGTTGATCAGGCCCAGGCCGTTGCCGCGCGCCTTGGTGTCCATGACCGCCAGTTTTTCCGAGATCTCGCTGTTTTCCGTGTGGGGGAAGTCCATCCTGGCGAATTGCTCCGCTTCCAGCCCCAGGATGTCCGCATAGGCGAACCAGAAGGTGGACAGATCCACCTCACGCGTCAGCCATGCCCTAAGCGACGCCAAGCTGAAGCTCAGCAGCACCGTGGCGGCGACATAGCTTGTGATGGCGGCGATGTTTCGGCTTCCGGCCAGTTCGTTGAGGATGCGCGCAGAAAAGAACAGCTGCATCATCGGCACAAACGCCGTGATGAACGACTGCCCGAGCAGCGCTGGCAAATAGGACGGCGACACGCGCATCATGAGACGCAGGCCTTGCAGCGTCCACGTGACGTTTTCCGAGAAGCGTGGCTTGTTTTCCTTATGCGCCATCGGCCTGCTCCTCTCCGCGGCTGTCGCGGGACGGCTCGCGATCCGCAGCCACCGCGCCGGTCTTGCGGTAATAGCTGGCCTGCGTGGCAAACATGCGCGCATACAGACCGCCAAGTTTCATCAGCTCATCATGGGTGCCCGTTTCCGCGATCGAATCCTTTTCCGCCGCCCCATCGATCAGGACGATGCGGTCGCAAAACCGCGTGCTGGCCAGGCGGTGGGAGATGTACACACTGGTCTTGCCCCGGGTCAGTTCGGCGTATTTCTGGTACACCTCGTTTTCCGCCAGCGGATCCAGCGCGGCGGTGGGCTCGTCCAGCAAGATGACCGGCGCGTCCTTGTACAGCGCGCGCGCCATGGCCAGCTTTTGTTTTTCGCCTCCGGAAAGCTCCGTCGCCTGCGCATGCACCGCGCGGACAAGCAGCGTTTTTTCCTTTTCCGGCAGGCTGCTGACCTTATCGTCAAGACCAGCCAGTTCCAGGCAGCGGGCCACTTTCGCATCGTCGGTCATATCTGGCGGCTGCTGGCTGATGTTGCCGGCAATGTCGGTCGACAGCAGGTGGATATCCTGGAACACCGGTGAAAACTGGGTGTACAGCGCATCGCGGTTGTAGGCGAGCAGCGGCTTGCCCGCGTAGGTGACCTGGCCTTCCGTGGGCAGGTATAGCCCGCAGAGCAGCTTGACCAGCGTGGTTTTACCGGCGCCGTTCGCGCCTACAACCGCCAGGCGTTCGCCCGGACGAATCGTCAGGTTGACCTGGCGCAAGGCCGGTTTATCCGCATTCGGGTAGGTATAGCTGACATCTTCAAAGCGGATTTCCGGCGGCAAAGCCTCCTTTTCCGGCAGCGGCGCGCCCGTTCCCGTGTTCATGCGGTCGGGATAGCTGAGCATCGATTGCATGTCCGCCATCTCAACAGCAGACTTTCCCAGATCACTGGCAGCGACCAGGATGCCGGATATCCAGCCGCCCAAGGCGCCGATGGCCGCGAAGACAAAGACGAACTCGCCCAGTGCCAGCTTGTCCTGCAAAAGAAGTGAGATCAGCAAGCCATAGGCGATGCCGTCGCGCAGCAAAATCAGCGCAGCGTCCAAAAGGCTCACCCGCATCTGCCGGGTCAACACGGCTTTTTCCGCCTGGCGGTTCTGCGTGCGCAAGCTCTGCAGGAAGCGTTTGAGCCACGGGAATGCGCCGTACAGGCGGATGTCCTTGGCGGACATCGGGTCGCGCATCGTGCTTTGCATGGCCAGGTACTTGCGGTTGAGCTTGCCGCGATCTTCCCGGGTCGATTCGATGTACGCGCGGGAACGCGCCAGCGCCCACCAGTTGCTTGCCGCGCAGAACAACAGCACCAGCAGCATGACGGGATTGATCCGGGCGATGACGCCGGCATAGAGCAGGAAACTGAAGCCATTGGACACGAGCTGTACGAGTGTGCGCGGAATGTTCATCGCCAGGGTATGGTTACTCTGTACCGCCTTTTCCGACTTGTCCATCACGGTCTTGAAATCGGGGTGCTCGAATTGCTCATAGTCCATGTTGATCTGCTTGGACAGTGTTCTCAGCATGAAGGAAAAAATGCTCAGTGTACCCGTACTATGCTCAACGATGGTGTCGGTAAAGCTCTTTCCATACCCCAGCGCGACCATCAGCAGCGCCAGCGAGCCCACTACGAGCAGAAAGCGCGACGGCTCCGCCTGCTGCTGGATCAAGTCGATCACGGCCTTGGGCATGTAAATGCCCGTGTAAGGCAAGGCCACGCGAAAGATGACCGCCAGCGCGCAGCAAATCACGAGTGATTTGCGCACCTGCCAGTATGCGGAAAGGGACAGCTTGATGGCGCTCCAAATTTTGCTGCGCGGCTTTTGTGTTCTGTTCATGCGGTCACAGGCCTCGCGATATGGGTTGAACCTAAAAAATCATGCTCATACTATAAGCGAATGTGCTGGATTCGTCCAGTAACATTTCCAGATCGAAGCGGTCGTTGTCTTGGCGTGCCGAACGATTCGAAACGGAAAATACGATTATTTTGATTGTAATAAAGTTTGACTATCAAAATATGTACATGCGTGCTATACTGTCTGAATTGACCGTTAATCGCCATCCGATCAACCAAGGAGCAGCCTATGAAATGTCCATCTTTGAAAATAGCCCACCTGACAGCAGCCCGACCGATCATACAAGGCGGCATGGCCGTTCGCATATCGACAGCCAGGCTGGCGGCTGCCGTCGCCAATGAGGGCGGGATCGGCGTCATCGCGGGAACCGGCATGTCTGTCGGGGAACTGCAGCGCGAAATCCGCCAGGCCAAGAAAATGAGCAGCGGCATCATCGGCGTCAATGTTCTGTTCGCGGTCAGCCAGTTTGCCGACCTGGTCAAGGCGGCGCTGGCCGAGAAGATCAACCTCATTTTATCAGGCGCCGGTTTTTCCCGCGACATGTTTGTCTGGGGTCGGGATAGCAACATCCCCATCGTCCCGATCGTGTCTTCAGCCAAACTGGCGGTCCTGGCGCAAAAGCTCGGCGCCGCCGCCGTTGTCGTCGAAGGCAAAGAAGCCGGTGGGCACCTGGGGACCGACCGGCCGATGCGCGACATTTTGCCGGAAGTCCGGTCTGCCGTCAGCATCCCGGTGATCGGCGCAGGCGGCATCATCGACGGCCACGACCTGGCCGCGACCTTGAAAATGGGTGCTGACGGCGTGCAGATGGGCACGCGCTTCGCCGCCAGCCAGGAATCCAACGCGTCGGATGATTTCAAGCGCCAGTACCTGCAGGCTGCCCGCGGCGACGTGACCCTGATCCACAGCCCGGTCGGTTTGCCAGGCCAGGCCTTGCGCAGCCGGTTTGTCGAACAGGTCGAACAAGCGGACTACAGCCGGGATACCGCCTGCGTCCAGTGCCTCAAACGATGCAGCCAGAAATTTTGCATCATGGATGCCCTGATCAACGCCTGTGCGGGCGGCGACCCGGCGCGAGCCCTGGTTTTCTGCGGTGAAGCCGTCCATCGCATCAAGGAGATCCTGTCTGTCAAAGACATCTTTGCCTCCCTGATGCGCGAGGCCGCCTTCGAGGTCTAGCTCATGTAGGAAACTTCAAGCTAGGCCCCCAGAATGCGCTCCAGCAGGCGTTTGAGTTGGATCGCGTCCTCCCGTTCCAGCGGAATGCAGGAGGCGACCTGGCGGGGGACATCCAGGGCCCGCTGATTCAAGGCATGACCGGCATCGGTAAGGTGGACGGTGACAACCCGCTCGTCCTGACCGGACCGTTTGCGGCTGATCAACCCCTGCTGCTCCAGCTTCTTGAGCAAAGGCGTCAAGGTCCCCGAGTCCAGGTACAGCAGCTGCCCGAGGTCCTTGACCGCCAGGCCGTCCTGCTCCCACAAGGCCAGCAGCGTGATGTACTGCGTGTAGGTCAGTTTCAGCGGATCGAGCAACGGCGTATAGAGGCGGATCACCTGGCGGGATGCCGCGTAAAGCGGGAAACACAGCTGGTTGCCCAGGCGCAGCGCCGCAGCGCCGCTGTGGCTGTCCTTCGTCTTGACCGCTGCCATATCAGGCCTCAAGCAAGCGCCGGATGTCATCTTCGATGTTTTCAGGCTTGAAAGATGGCGCGTAACGGGCGACGACGCGGCCTTCCCGGTCCACCAGGAACTTGGTGAAATTCCACTTGATTTCTTTGCCGGCGACCGATTGCTTCAGCTTCTTGACGGCTTTCTTGAAGGCACCGGCTTCGCCGTCCTCCGCTTCGGCTACCGTCTGGTCTTTCAGCCAGGTGAACAGGGGGTCGGCGTTTTTGCCGTTGACATCGATCTTGCCAAAGGTCTTGAATTGAGTCCCGAAATTGACCTGGCAAAAGCTGGCCAGCTCTTCGTTCGTTCCCGGCGCCTGGTTCATAAACTGGTTGCAGGGAAAATCCAGCACCTCGAAGCCCTGCTCGCGGTAGGTGTCGTACAAGGCGGTCAGCCCCGCATACTGGGGCGTGAAGCCGCAGCCGGTCGCCGTGTTGACGATCAAAAGCACCTTGCCCTTGTAGTCGGCCATGGACGCGTTAAATCCGTAAACATCCTTAACATTAAAATCGTAGATTGACATCGTCTGTTACCTCATTTCAAATAATTTATTGAGTACAATTTGATTGTATCAAATATATTTTCAATTGACAAGCCTTTTCGCCAGATTGGTCTCGATTGACAAGGCCGCCAAAGAGGCATATCCTTTGGCCAAATAGCAGGCCGAATCCTGTTTGCCAAAGGGGCTGTAACGCGATGCGCAACGATGATTTTGACACTCTTTATCCCCGCCGCCAGATCGGCGCCGCCAAGTGGCAGCCGCTCGACCGGCCGGTCAGCCCGGACAGCGCCGGCGTTTTCCCTTTCTCAGTTGCCGATATGGACTTCAAGACAGCGCCTGAAATCAGCGAGGCGCTGCACGAAGCGGCCGACTTTGCCATCTATGGCTATTCCTCGCCCCTGCCGGCGTATTACGATGCCGTCTGCGCCTGGCAGCAGCGCCGGCATGGCTTTGCCTGTCAGTCCGACTGGATTGTCCAGGTGCCCAACATCGTCTACGCGCTCTACCAGCTGGTCAACGCCTTCAGCAACCCGGGCGACGGTGTTATCGTACAGACACCGGTTTATCCGCCGTTCTTCCATGCGGTCGAGCGCCAGCAGCGCCGCCTGGTGCTCAATCCGCTGGTTGAGCAGGATCTGCGTTACACCATCGACCTGGACGATTTAGCCGCCAAAGCCGCCGATCCCGGTGTGCGCCTGATGATCCTGTGCAGCCCGCACAATCCGGTCGGCCGCGTCTGGGCCCGTGATGAGCTGGAAGCGGTTGTCCGCATCTGCCGCCAGCACGACATCCTCCTGATCTCAGATGAAATCCACGCCGATCTTGTCTTTAAGCCGCACCGCCACACCGTGCTGGCCGGTCTCAGCCAGGATGCGGCAGACCACTGCGTGATCTGCACGGCCCCGAGCAAGACGTTCAACCTGGCCAGCCTGGCCACGGCCAACCTGATCTTCCCCAACGCCGAGCTGCGCCGCCGGTACCAGGCCGCGGAAAGTCGCGCCGGGATCCACGGCGCCAATTACTTCGGAACCGTCGCCTGCCAGGCCGCTTACGAAAAGGGCGAAGCCTGGTACCAGGCTCTGCTCGCCTACCTGGCTGGCAACAAAGCCATGTTTACCGAAACGATGCGCCGCGAACTTCCGCAGCTTGGCATCACGGACCTCGAGGGAACCTACCTGGGCTGGATGGACATGCGCGCCCTGAACCTGTCCGAAGCGGACCGGCTGGCCTGGCTGCAGGCGGCTGATCTGTACCTGACCGCCGGTTCATTTTTCGGATCGCCCGGAACCGGGTTTGAGCGGATCAACCTGGCCCTGCCCAGGCGCGCCCTGGAAGCCGGTCTGGAACGGCTGGTCCGTGCCGTCCGCCAGCTTGATGACCGTGGAGGAAAAACCAACCCATGAAAGACTACCAGAACCTGATCGGCAAAGCCCTGCTATCCATCGCCCTGATCATCACCGCCCTGATCCTGGCCGGCAGCATCCGCTACGCGGCGGACCGGATCGAAGAGGGCCTGATGCAACAGAACGTCATCACGTACAACCAAGGCGACTGACCGAACTTTAGCCGGGGGAATCCGCCTGGCTTACCATGAGCGCGTACAGCTTGCGGACCGTGTTGACGTTCCGGATCGTCATCTGCCGGTAAAGATCGGTTCCGACCAGCTTCAGAAGGCCGCTGCGGGTCACCTTGTCTCGATCGACGGACCAGATCACGGCGCCCGGTACGTAGAGGACCGTATCGATCTCCGGTTTGGGATCCAGTTTTTCGACCAGCCCCGGGGCGTCGACCGCATCGCTCAAAAAGAGCACGTCGCATTTCTGCCGGTCATCATTATGCCACGCTTCGGGCAAGGCCCGCATCAAGGCCGCAAAATCCGCCAGGCTGCGGATCAGCACTTTGATGGGATAGCCGTATGCGCGCAGGATTGCATCTTCCAGGCGCGGCGCCAATGCGGCAGGCGAGCGGCCGGAATCGGTAAAGACCACGTTGCCTGAGTTGATGTACGTGACGACGTTCGCAAGGCCGGCTGCCTCGAAGGTTGCCTTCAATTGCTTCATGGCGATCTTGTTGTTGCCACCGACATTGATCCCCCTGAGTAATGCGACAAAGACCATGGGCCTATCCTCCTGGTCCGACGGGCTTTTGCAGGATAACGCAGCACGTCTCGGATGCGTCGCTGGCCGGCGCGCCTGCCACGTCCGCATAGATCGCCTGCCCCGCAAAGCCGAACCGGGCGGCTTCAGCCAGCAGGCGTTCGGCAGTAAAGCAGGTGTTCCAGATGTTATAGCTGCGTGTCCCGGATGCGGTCAGCACGACGGTCCGGTCGAGGGTGACCCGTTCGGGGTAGCGGTAAGACGCCTGCAAGCACAGATGCGGTTTGGGGCTCCAGAACCCGCCGTGATCGTGTCGTTCCCATGATGTACGCTCCGCAAAGCCAGCCCAGAAAACCTCGCTGAAAACATCCAGCAAAAACAGGCCGCCTGGCCTGAGCGCACGCCAGACCCGCTTCAGGAGTTCGTGCCGCTCCTGCAAGGTCAGGGCACCGTAGTCGCACCAGATCAGCGTGACCAGGTCAAACGCCGCCTCGTAGGCCATCTGCAGGTAATCCTGCACCACGTAGCGGCTCGCTGCGTCCTGTGATCGGGCATAGGCGATTGACCATTCTGAGAAGTCCATCCCTGTCACACGCCAACCGGATTGGGCAAAGCGGCGGGTGTACAGGCCGGGTCCGCACCCGATGTCCAGCACGTCGGCGCCGGCGGGCAGCAACGACCGGATCCAGGCCGCCGAGCGCGCGATAAAGGCGTGGTTGCGGCTGGCCGCATCGGTTTCCGGGTTCAGGTGAGCGTCCAGCATACCTTGGGAGATATGCGGGTCGGTCCAGAAGGCATCGCCGGTTCTGGCATACAGAGCCGGCCGGGCCAAAAGCGTGTTCAAGGCGGCATACATGTCACGGTTTCCTCGCGAGGCCGACGGTTTCGCCCTGATTGTACCATTTGGCGGATCGGAAGAAAACGGTCTGCCCCGCTTGCC
>JAAYJD010000123.1 GCA_012523135.1 Clostridiaceae bacterium | reverse complement strand
GGTCGATGGCGATCGGGCGCAGCTTCTGTTCCGGATCATAGTAGTCGACCGCCTCGAGCGTGGCGGCACCTTCCTGCCAGTTGGCGATGTTGGCCAGGATCAGCTCCCCCTGGATTCGCCAGTCGTCACTCGACTGGCCGTCCCGGATGTCCTCCTCGTGGATCTGCAGCTTGCGGCGTGCGTGCTCCAGCTGGCGGGCGACCCGCTTTTCCAGCACCTGCTTTTTCTGGCGCAGCCGGTTCTGGCGTTCCCGCTCCAGGTAGAACAGGTCCATCGCCTGCGACAGGCTGGCCGCCGGGCGCCGGATGGCATAGATCTGCAGCGGCAGCGCGTGGAAGTCGAGCGGCACCGGCTCGTCCGGCGCGGCGTGAAACGTCGTCGGGGCAAAGCGGCCCGCCTCGACATCCGCCACCAGGTGCTGCAGCACCTGAGCCAGCCGCTCGTGGCCGGCCTCGTCCAGCTGGCCGGTGCGCAGCCGCTCGTCCAGGCCGGCGCGCAGCACGACCTCCTGGCAGAGCTGGGGCGAAAAACCCTGGATCGACGCCAAGAGGGCCTTGTCGACCGTCTTGTTGGCCAGGGCAGGGGCGCGCCAGGGCAGATCGGGGCCGGACCGCGTCAGCAGGTCCGGCGGCGCCGTCTTCTGCTGGTCCGGCGGCAACTGGTAGACCCGGGCCGGCATGATCTCGCGCACCCGGCTGACCGACTCGTCGACATGGACGATGGCGTCGTGGATGCGCCCCTCTTCGTTGAGCAGGATGATGTTGCTGTGCCGGCCCATGATCTCGGCGACCAGCCGTTTGCCGACCGTGTCGCCCAATTCATCGATCACGGAAAAATGGAAGATGAAGATCCGCTCGTAGCCCGGCGTCTCGACCGCCGTCAGGCGGGCGCCGAGCAGGTGCTTGCGCAGCAGCATGCAAAACATCGGCGGCGTTCCCGGATTCTCCCGGTCTTCGTCGGACAGGTGCAGGCGGGGCGCCGACGGGTTGGCGGAGACGAGCAGGCGGTGATTCTTGCTGTCGCCGCGCAAGACAAACAAGATGTCCGCGCGGTCGGGCTGGTAGATACGGTCGACGCGGGCACCGGCCAGGAGCTGGTTTAGCTCCGCGGCCAGGCAGCGGGATGAGACACCGTCCAAAGGCATGGCATGACCTCCTGTGGTTGTTGCGGCCAGACTTGAGTCGGATCGCTCCGGCCGTTATACTGGGGGAGAAAGGATGTGACCGCATGACAGCAAGCAAGAGCCGTCCGACTCAATCACGAGCAAAGACCCGCTCCGGGACAGGCGGGGGGAAAACCGGCCGCCCGCGCAAGAGAAGCGGGTCCTTGGGGCGAAATCTGCTCGATCTCCTGCGGTTGTCCTGGCTGGGCCGCGTCCTGCTGGTCGCGCTGGTCATCGCGGCCGTCATCGGCCTGAACATCCTGGTCAGCGGCAACCAGTATGACCGCTTCTTTATCCTGACCGGCATCGAGCTGGTGGTAACCGCCTGTGCTTTCTGGCTGCGCCTGGTGCTCAGGCGCTCCTGACCTTATTGGCCTTTGTCGAGCTTCTGCATCACCTTGATGGTGACCAGGAACAGCGAAAGGACCAGAAAGACGACGATCAGGCCGGTCAGGGCGACGAAACCGCCCTGAACCAGGATATCTGCCTGTTGCATTTGTTCAATAAACGACATAGACATAACTCCTTACGTGCGTGATGTTAACCAGGTCAGCGGATCAGCATGGAGATCAGGCCGATCACCAGACCGCCGGCGACGATGGAGCCCAGCTGGCCGGCGACATTGGCGCTGATCGCGGGCATGAGGATGAAATTGGTCGGATCCTCGGCCTTGGCCATGCGCTGGACGACGCGGGCCGACATCGGGAAGGCGGATATGCCGGCCGCCCCGATCATCGGGTTGACTTTCTTTTTCAGGAACAGGTTGAGCAGCTTGGCGAACAGGACACCGCCTGCTGTGTCAAAGACGAAGGCGAACAGGCCGAGCAGCATGATCGCCGCGGTTTCCCACTGGATGAACTTGTCCGCGACCATCGTCGAGCCGATCGTCAGGCCGAGCAAGATGGTGACCAGGCTGGACAGCTCGTTCTGGGCGGATTTAGACAGCTTCTCGAGCACGCCGCACTCGCGGATCAGGTTGCCGAACATCAAAGATCCGACCAGCGGAACACTCATCGGGACGATGACCCCCGCGATGACGGTGATCACGATCGGGAAGAGGATCCGGACCGTCCGGGAGACTTTCTCCTCGGTGTAGTCCATGCGGATCAGGCGCTCCTTGCGCGTGGTCAGGGCCCGGATCACCGGCGGCTGGATGATCGGTACCAGAGACATGTACGAATAGGCGGCGACCGAGATCGGGCCCATGTAGTCCTTGAGGTTGAAGTGGTTGGCGACATAGATCGTCGTCGGCCCGTCCGCAGCGCCGATGATGCCGACCGCGGCGGCCATCTTGAGCGCCTCGTCGCCGGTGATGCCCATCAGGGGCAGCAGGACCAGCGTCAGCAGGAAGGTGATAAAGATGCCGAACTGGGCGGCCGCGCCGAAGAAAATCATGAAAGGGTTCTTGAGCAGCGGCGTGAAGTCGATCATCGCGCCGACCGCGATGAAGATCAGGATCGGGAAGAGCTCGGTGGCGATGCCGGCGTCGAACAGCACGCGCAGAAAGCCCGGCTCGTGCTCCAGGCCCAGCACGGCTGAAACGCCGTCGATGGTCGGGGGCAGGTTGGCCAGGATGGCGCCGAAGCCGATCGGCAGCAGCAGCGCCGGCTCATAGTCCTTGGCGATCGCCAGGTAGATGAGCAGCCCGGCGATGGCGAACATGATCAGGGCGCGAAGTCCGTCGGCCGAGCCGAAATAGATCACACCGATGAAAATTTCCTTGAACAGTTCCAGCATAGTTGAAAGACCGTTCCTTTCCGAAGTTTCGTGTTATCTGGCGCCGCCTCGTTACAGGGTCGGTTGCGGCAGGATGCCCTTGCGGTAGTTCTCAAGCAGTTTCCTGATCTTCTCGGTGGGGTCGATCAGGCTGGACAGCGAGGCGTCGTGGTTGATCGCGTCGATCAAAAGAGCGACGAACTTGGCCATGTTGACGTCGACAAACCAAGGTGCGGCCAGCAGCTCCGGCTGGCGGTAGATCAGGTTGGTCGCGAACACCCGGTCGATCTTGCCCTCTTCGTAGGCTTTCTGGAAGTGGTCGACACCGTCGGTGAACAGACCGAACGTCACGGCGGCGAAAATGCGCCGGGCTTTGCGCGCCTTGAGCTCGCGGGCCAGGTCCAGCATCGACTCGCCGGACGAGATCATGTCGTCGACGATCAGGATATCCATGTCCTCGACCGACTCGCCGAGAAACTCGTGGGCGATGATCGGGTTGCGTCCGTTGATCACCTGGGTGTAGTCGCGCCGCTTGTAGAACGTGCCCAGGGGCACACCCAGCATCGAGGCGTAGTACATGGCGCGCGAGATGCCGCCTTCGTCCGGACTGACGATCATCAGCTTGCCCTCGGTGATGCGGATGTCGGGGGCGGTGCGGATCAGCGCTTTGATGATCTGGTAGGCGGCGGGGATGCTCTCGAAGCCGCTCGTCGGGATCGCGTTGGCCACGCGCTCGTCGTGGGCGTCGAAGGTGATGATGTTGGCGATGCCCAGTTCATAGAGTTCCTCGAGCATGTGCGCGCAGTCCAGCGACTCGCGCGCGTTGCGCTTGTGCTGGCGGCTCTCGTAGAGGAACGGCATGATCACGTTGATGCGCCGCGCCTTGCCGCTGATCGCCAGAATGACCCGCTTGAGGTCCTGGTAGTGGTCGTCGGGGCTCATGTGGTTGGTGTAGCCGTACATCGAGTAGGTGCAGGAATGGTTGACGATGTCCGAGATGATGAAGACATCGTGGCCGCGCACCGTGCTGGAAATGACCGCCTTGCCCTCACCGGACGAAAAGCGGAAATTATCGACCCCGATGCGGTAATCGTGGCGGATGAACCCGGGATAGACCTCGCCGACTTCAGGGCGCATCTCCTGGTATTCCGTGCGCCGGCGCAGCAGGTTGTCGTTGACACGGGTCGCGAAGGCGGCGGAGCCCACCAGCGGGATGATCCCAACCGGCCCGACCGGGGGCATGGGGTTGTTTCCGTACTGGTTGTAGATGTTGTAGTTTTTATCATCGACCTGGGGGGTATGCAGCATGTCATCCTCCTTATTGGGCGTGGCGTGATTTGTGGAAAGAGATCAGCTTCTGGATCTTTTCGGTCGGCGTCATCAGCTTGGACAGCGAGGCGTCGTGGTTGATCGCGTCGATCAGCAGGGCGACGAAACGGGACATGTTGACTTCGATAAACCAGGGTGCGGCCTGCAGCTCGGGCGTACGGTAGATCAGGTTGGTGGCAAACACCCGGTCGAGGATGCCTTCGGCGTGCGCCTGGTGCACCAGCTCCAGCCCGGAGCTGAACTGGGCGAAGCTGACGGCGCAGAAGATGCGGCTGGCGCCGCGCGCCTTGAGGTCGTAGGCAACGCGCAGCATCGATTCGCCGGTCACGATCATGTCGTCGACCACCAGGACATCGCGACCCTTGACATCCTCGCCCAGGAAGGCCTGGCCGACCACCGGGTTGCGGCCGTCGATCGTTTGGTGGTAGTCGCGCTTGCGGTAGAAGACACCCAGCTGGACCTCCAGCATTGAGGCGTAGTACATCGCGCGCGAGATCGCCGTCTCGTCCGGGCTGACGACCATGAAGTGGTCCGTGTCCAGGTGCAGATCCGGCGTGCTCTGGATCAGGGCCTCGATGATCTGGTAGGCGGTGGAAATGGTCTCCATGCCCCGGGTGGGCACGGCGTTGACGATGCGCCCGTCGTGGGCGTCGAAAGTGATCAGGTTGTCGATGCCCAGCTCGAACAGGTGGCGCAGCATCGCGGCGCAGTCGAGTGATTCGCGCGTGGTGCGCCGGTACTGGCGGCCCTCGTAGAGATAGGGCATGATCACGCTGATCCGCCTGGCTTTGCCGGCGACAGCCAGGATGATGCGCTGCAGGTCCATGTAGTGCTCGTCCGGCGCCATGGGGACCTGCATGCCAAATCGCGTATAGGTACTGGCAAAATTGAGCACATCGGTTATGATAAACAAGTCGTGGCCGCGTACCGACTGCCCGATGACCGCCTTGCCCTCGCCGGATGAGAAGCGGGGCGTGGAAACTGCGATCCGGTAGTCCATGCGCATGAAGCCGGGATGTTCTGCCAGCTCGGGATGGCGGGTGAGGTAGATTGAACGACGGCTGCGCAGAAAATAGTTGACCGAATCGGCAAAGTCGCTGGCCAGATTGTGTGCGATCAGGCCGATCGGCCCGATCGGTTCCATCATGTTGTCGCCGTACTGGTTATAGATATAATAGTTCTTGTCATCATCATGGCGCGGCACAGACATGACAGAAACACCCCCCCCAGTACGCTTTCGTCTGTCCAAATCACGGGACACACCTATTATAAACGATCTGGCTGGAATTAGAAACAGATCAGGCGGGGACAGAAAGACGAAAGACAGCGGACGGCTCTGCCAGACTTTGTTCGACCGCACCAAGAAAGAGGCCCCATATGGCAATTCAGTTTCAAAACACGGTTTTCAGCGGCGTCGCCGCCCGTCTCGACCAGTGTCCGCAGGACGGCCGGCCAGAAATCGTGATGTCAGGACGTTCTAATGTAGGGAAGTCGTCGCTGGTCAATGCCCTGGCCGGGCAGCGCAAAATCGCCCGCACCAGCCAGGTTCCGGGCAAAACGCGCCAGATCATCTTCTTCGAAGTCGACCGCGCCCTCTACCTGGTCGATCTGCCCGGCTACGGCCACGCGGTTGTCTCCCATGACAAACGGGAGGCGTTCGCCCAGCTGGCTGACAGCTACCTGACCAGCCGACGGCCAATCGCCCTGATCTTCCTGCTGCTCGACATCCGCATCGACCCCAACGCCAACGACCGCCAGATGCTCGAATGGCTCGAGCAGTCCGGTCACCCCTGGCGCATCGTCCTGACCAAGGCGGACAAGCTGAGCCGTTCGGCCGCGCTGACGCGGCAAAAAGCGATCGCCGCGGCCCTGGACCTGGCCGACGCCGCCGAACTGGTTCTGTTTTCCAGTAAGACCAAGGCCGGTACCGACACGATCCGGGCCCTGATCGAGGCAGCCATCGGCCACTGACGTTTGCTGACGTTTTTTGTCGGTCGCGGCAGCGGCATTTTCCGCCATCTTTCTGGCAGAATCGGGAAGACCCATCCGCCCAGGAGATGACGATGTCCGCTGCCGCAAACCCTGAACCGGTCCACAACCTGTTTGAACCACTGCCCTGGCTGGCCTTGGCGGCGATCGCCGGGCGCCTGCTGGCGGCCCGGGCCACGCTGCGCCTGCCCGGCCTGCTGCTGCTTGCGGCCGGCGCCTGGTTCTGGATCCGGCTGGCGCCGGTGACCCGCGCCTGGGCGCGCTGGGTTGTTCCGCTGACCGCCCTGGTGGCGTCAGGCATCACCCTGGCCGGGTTCCTGCCGGCGGAGCGCCAGGCCGGCCAGCTGGATGGAACCGCCGTCGCTCTGAGCGGGCGGATTATCGCCGCCGAAAGCGGCGCTTACGGGACGCGCGCCGTCCTGCGCCAGCCCGGCGGCATCCGTGTGCAGCTGTTCTGCGACCCGGTACTGGCCGCCGGCTGCCAGATCAGCGTCACGGCCAGACTGGAACGGCCAGCGGGCGCCCGCAACCCGGGCGGCTTCGACAATGCGGCCTACCTGGCCTCCCAGGGCATCTTCCTGCAGGCCTACGCCCTGGCGGACCCGCCCCTGGCCGTCATCCGGGACGCGCCGGACCGCCCGCTGGCGCACGGGCTGGATCGCGTGCGCGCCGCCGTGCGACGGGCGCTGGCCCGCCTGCTGGCACCGGAACAGGCCGCCCTGATGGCCGCGCTGCTCGTGGGCGACACGGACGGCCTCAGCGAGGCGCAGCGCTTCGATTTCGCCCAGTCCGGCCTGGCTCACCTGACCGCCGTGTCCGGTCTGCACCTGACGATGCTGCTCCAGCCGCTGGTCCTCCTGCTGGGCCGCCTGCCGCTGCGCTTTCGGGCCCGCGGCATCGTCCAGATGCTCTTTCTGGGCTTTTTCGGCTGCCTGACCGGCTGGCGGGTCTCCGTGACCCGGGCGATCGTGATGACCGTCGCCCAGCTGGCCGGCAAACTGATGCTGCGGCCGACCAGCCCGCCCTGCCTGCTGGCGCTGGCCCTGCTGGTCCTGACCTGCTGCCAGCCTTTTGCCGTTTTGGGCAGCGCCTTCTGGATGTCGGCCGCGGCCACGGCCGCCCTTATCTTCCTGGCCGAACCTCTGGCGGCCCGATTGGGCCGGCTGCTGCCGCCGGCCCTGGCCCGCCTGCTGGCGGTCGGCCTGGCCACCCAGCTGGCCACGCTGCCCTGGAACCTGGCGCTTAACCATGCGTTCCAGCTGGCGTCTTTGCCCGTCAACGGGCTGGCCATGCCCCTGGCGGGTGGCGCCCTCTGCCTGGGCCTGGCCCTGCTCCCCCTGGGCTGGATCGGCCTGCCGGCGGTGGCGGCCGCCGCGGGGCGGCCGCTGGCCTTGCTGCTGACCGGGCTCGGGGAACTGGCCGCCTGGACCGCCCGGCTCAGGGCCGGGCGCCTCTACAGCGGCTGGCTCAACCCCTGCCTGCTGCTGGCCATCCTGCTGCTGGCGCTGGGCCTGTGGCCGGCCTGGCGGCGCCTGGCCTTGAAAGCGTCCCTGGTCCTGCTGCTGGCCGGCCTGGCCTGGCAAGGCATCGCCTGGCTGGTCCGGCCGCCCGTCCAGGTCTGGTTTTTCGATGTCGGCCAGGGCGATGCCATCCTGATCCGGGCCCGGCAGGGCGGCGCCTTGCTGATCGACGGCGGTAAACCCGGCCAGGGGACCAAAACCCTGATCCCGGCGCTCAATGCCCTGGGCATCGCTCGCGTCCGGCTGTCCGTGGTGACCCACGGCGACCAGGACCATGCCGGCGGGTTGGCGGAACTGGCCGAATACGGCTGCCTGGACACCCTGCTGATCGGGCAGGGCCTCTTTGCGGATGCCGCCAGCCAGGCGGCCGCTGCGCCGGCCCTGGCCGCACTGCTCGAGGCCGGCGCGCGACGCCATCTGACGGTGCAGACCGTCGCCGTGCGTGATACAATAGCCCTGGGCTGCGCCGCCAAACTGCAGGTGCTGGCGCCGCCCGACGACCCGGCGGTCCGGACGGAAGCCCGCCGCGACGGCAACGCCTGGTCGCTGATCCTGCAGGCCGAACTGGCCGGAAGCCGCTTCCTGTTCACCGGGGACTGCACCCCGGCAGGGGAACGACGCCTCAATGCGAGCGGCTGGCCGCAGGCCGACGTGCTCAAAGTCGCCCACCACGGCGCGGCACTGACCACGGGAACGGCGATGCTCGAACAAGTCAGGCCGGCCGCGGCCGTCATCTCGGTCGGCAGCAACAGCTACGGCCATCCGGATCCGCGGGTCCTCAAGCGCCTGGCCGACCAGGGCTGCCTGGTCTTGTCCACCCGCACCGTCGGCGCCGTCCGCTTCGACTGCCGGTCCGGGCAGCTGACCGTCCGGGCCATGAACGGCAGCGGTTAAACCATCACGACAGGGGAGGGCCTATGGCCAGAAGCAAACCCAGCCGGACGAGTCCGGGTTACAACGAACTGAGAGCCGAGCTGCGCGCCGGCACCTGGCGGCGCCTCTATGTGCTCAGCGGCGAAGAGACTTTCCTGGTCGAACACCTGCTCGAAGCCCTGACCGAGACGCTGGTCAGCGCAGGCAGCCGGATGCTCGACCGCGTCTTGCTTGACGGCAACAACCGCCGCCTGAGCCCGGGCCAGATCGAGGCCGAAGTCATGACCCCGCCGTTTCTGTCGCGCTGCAAGCTGGTCATCGTGCGCCAGAGCGGCTGGTTCGCCGCAGCCGGCCGCAGCCGTAGCGGGGCGGATGACGAGGACAGCGGTCAGGACGAAGCAGAAACGGCTGCCGCGGGCGGCGCCCGCGACCGCCAGGCGGTGCTGGCCGCGCTGTTTGCCCGCCTGCCTGATTCCGCCTGCCTCGTCTTTGTCGAGCAGAAGGTCGACCGGCGCATCCGGTCGCTGGTCCAGGCGATCGAGAAAAACGGCGTCCTGGCCGAATTCAGCCGCGAGCAGCCCCGCACGCTGCAGCGCTGGATCGAGGGCGAATGCAAGCGGCGCAGCCTGACGATCGAGCCGATCGCCGCCGAGAGCCTGATCGACCGCTGCGAAGGCAGCATGCAGTTGATCTGGCAGGAACTGACCAAGCTGTTTCTCTACTGCGACAACACGGGCCAGAACCGGATCGACCGCCAGCTGGTCGAGGATTTGTCCCTGCCGGACCTGCATGGATCGATCTTTGACATGACCGACGCCATCTCCGACGGCCGGACCGGCCGGGCCCTGGAGCTGCTCGATGTCCTGGTCAGCCAGAAGCAGCCGGTCCAGCTGATCCAGTTCATGCTGACCCGCCATTTCCGCCAGCTGATCTGCGCGGCGGAGCTGGGCCGGCCCGACGCCATCCAGGGCGCGCTCAAGGTGCCGCCTTTCGTCGCGTCCCGGCTCAGCCAGCAGGCGCGCCGCCTGTCGCCGCTGCTCCTGGAACAGCTCTATGCCGCCTGCTTCGAATCGGACATCCGGATCAAGAGCGGCCAGATCGGCGACCGGCTGGGCCTGGAGACGCTGCTGGCGGAAAGCGCCGGGGCAATTGCCGCTGCCCGCGGTCATTGACGCTGTCGCATGGCTTTTCTATAATTAGGGGCACATTGCGTTCCAGGCCTGCCCCGGGGGCGGCCCAACCCAAGGGAGGTTCACATGAGTAAAGTCAAGATGACAACGCCGCTGGTGGAGATGGACGGCGACGAGATGACCCGTATCATCTGGAAGATGATCAAAGACATTTTGCTTTTTCCGTACATCGACCTGCGTACTGAATATTATGATCTGGGGCTGGAATACCGCGACCAAACCAATGATCAGGTAACGCT
>JAAYJD010000122.1 GCA_012523135.1 Clostridiaceae bacterium | reverse complement strand
GAACTGCCCGGAAGCCGGGATTTCGCCCGGATGGTCACCGCAGCCGGAATCCCGCTGTCTATTGCCCACAGCGAGGCGACCTGCGAGCAGGTGCTCGAGGCCTACCAATGGGGCTTTCACAGCGTCATGCACCTCTACAGCAGCACGACCAGCGTACGCAAGATCCAGCAGCGCGTCCATGCCGGAATCGTCGAAGCCGCCTACCTGATCGACGAGATGATGGTTGAGTTGATCGGCGACGGCCGGCACGTTCCCAGGGAGCTGATGCAGATGGTGCACAAGCTGATAGGACCAGACAAAGTTGTCCTGGTCAGCGACGCGATGCGGGCGGCCGGGCAGGATGTCACGGAGAGCTACCTGGGCCGGAAAAGTCCGGCCAACCGCGTCATCGTCGAAGACGGTGTCGCCAAGCTGCCAGACCGCTCGTTCTATGCCGGCAGCATCGCGACCGCCGACCATATGCTGCGCAACGCGGTTATCAACAATCAGCTGCCATTGCCAGATGCCGTTCGCATGATGAGCCTGACCCCGGCGCGCCTGATCGGGGTCGATAAGCGCAAGGGCAGCCTGGAAGCCGGCAAAGATGCCGATTTCGTCGTTTTAGATCCCCAGCAGCAGGTCCTGGCGGTTTTCGCCAGGGGGCAGCTGATCGATCAGGAAAAAGGAGAAGAGATATGCTGAACCAACTGCGTGTCCGGGCGACCGATTCGCTGGACAAGGTGTTTCTGGATCGTCCGCCGCGAAATGAATTCGCTTCAGCCACGCTGCTGCGCAACGAGTGTTTTTCTTTTCAGCTTGCCTTCACAGCTGAAGAAGGCTGGCTGCCCAACGCGGCCAGAATTCGTCTTGACGTTGAAAGTGACCTGGCACCATGGATCAGGATCTACCAGGTCGGCCATATCGCCAGCACGCTGCCGACCTATCCGCGGGTCGACGACGACTACGAGTGGACGACGCCCGGTCTTTACCCGGACCGTCTGGACCGGCTGCAGGATCCGTTCGAGGTGAAGCTGCTCCTGAACCGCTGGCAGTCGCTCTGGATCCAGGTGGAAAATCCAGCCGGTTTAACGCCTGGCCGGCACACCATCTCTTTCTCCTGGCGGAGCAGCCAGGATGAGACGGTGCAGCTGGCCCGGACAGAGGTCTGCCTGACCGTCCTCGACGCCATGCTGCCGGAGCAATCCCTGATCTACACCAATTGGTTCCATGCCGACTGCCTGGCTTCGATCTACCAGTGTGACGCGCTATCCGAAGAACACTGGCGGATCATGGGCGATTTCATCGAGGTGGCCGCGCGCTTTGGCATCAACATGATCCTGACCCCCTGCTTCACGCCGCCGCTGGATACGGCGATTGGTGCCGAACGGATGACCGTGCAGCTGGTGACCGTTCACAAAGAACAGGACCGGTATGCCTTTGATTTCAGCCTGCTGGACCGCTGGATCCGGCTTTGCCAAGATAAGGGCATACGCTATTTCGAGCACAGCCATCTCTTCACGCAGTGGGGCGCCTACCACGCGCCGAAGATCGTGGCTCAGGAAAAAAGTGGTGAAAAACAGCTCTTTGGCTGGGATACCGACGCATCGGGGCCGGACTATGTCCAATTCCTGCATCAGTACCTGACCGCCTTGCGCACACACCTGCAAGAGCTCCAGATATATGACCATTTCTATTTGCATATTTCGGACGAGCCGGTGGAATAGCAGCAGGACTCATATGACAAAACCCGCCAGATTTTCCGCGACATCTTGCCCGAGAAGCAGGTCTTCGATGCCTTGTCGCATGTCACGTTCTACGACAAG
>JAAYJD010000121.1 GCA_012523135.1 Clostridiaceae bacterium | reverse complement strand
GCGTGATGCCATCCGAATAGAAGGACTGGTAGAGACCGTTCAGGGCGAAACAAGCAAGATCAGCCAGGTCATATGCGTCCTGCATGTTCCCGCTCAGGTTATGCTGCGCACCGTTCCGGTACAGCAGCGGATCGATGGCAGTATAGGTGGCTTCGCTGGCCAGGATCCCGGTTTCGCTATAGTTTTGCCTGATCAGGGAATCGCCATTGTACAAGAGGGCCTGCCGGGGGATGCCGTCATTCCCGAATGTGTAGTGACGGCCGACACCTCCCGTTTTTCGGATCAGGAAGATGGCTTCGCGAACATCCAGAGCAAGCAGATCGGCAGATGCCGGCGCGCCGTCCCGGACAAAGGCAAAATCCTGAATGCTTTTCAGCGATCCTTCGCGGGTGAACTCGATTCTCAGGAACTGCCTGTTCAGGTCACGCGGGCTGGATCCGGCTGGTTTGTAAAGGTTCTGGTAATCGACAACATACTGATCGGACGTGTACACCCTGGTGGACAGCGCTGCGATGCCGCCCGCTTGATCATGGGAAACCTCAAGTGTGTAGTGCGGGTGGTGGTAGCGGGTGTGCTGCTGTGTTTGGGTATCCAGCCGCCAGCCGAACGATGGGTCATCCGCCGCCTCACCGTAGTCGTCCGACCAGCCGAACAGCTGCTGCAGAATTTGTTCGGCCGTCTGGTTGCCGCGCACGGCAGCGCCCGCTTCCTGGATCGACAGGCGGGTGACAAAATAATCGGAGCTCGCAGGACCGATCTGGGTTGCCTGTGAACCTGTCGTCTGGGTGGGCGGGCTGGACCCGCCGGATGTCCCGGCAGGATCACTTGGCCGGATGACAGGATCTGGAGGTCGCGTCAACTGGCTGTGCACCGCCGGATTTTCCACGCCCAGGAGCCGGTCAATCAGAGTGTTGACATCGGCCCTGGTATACTGGTCAAGCAGTCGCCCGCCAGCCTGGTCAAACCAGCTCTGGCAGCGTTCGATCAGATCTTGCGCGTTGGCCTCGGTCAGTTGGAGCAACAGCTCGCGCCAATTATTGCCCAGACGCTCCCGAATAAACAAACGGATCGAATGGTGGGCATAGGCCTTGATTTCATCCGAATCAGACCGATCCCCAATCAGGTTGTCCAGGCGACTCTCCGCCAGATCCAGAATGCTGTCGATGCAGACCAGAGATGAAAACAGGCTGCCGATCGCTCCCAGGAAGCTTTTCGATTCCAGCATGGATCGCTGGGACAAGGTGTCGTTCAGGATGCTTTGCCATTCGCGCACCATGTCCAGCATGCGGACGGCATTATTGGGGCTGACCGTCTGCGGGTCCGGTTCGAGCGGCTCTGCCGACTGAGCTGCCTGATACAGCGAATCGAGGTTCTCGGCGATCGGGGCAGCCGGTGCCGGCATGACGGGGTTCTCATACGGCTCCAGGCCGTCTTGCAGCAAGTCCGACAGCCCGGTTTGCCCGGCGTGGGTTTCAGCTTGCTGCAGAAAATCAGGCGGTGTGACCGAATTCGGATCGAGCAGGCTGATGCCGGCAAAGGTTTCCACGACATCGTTCGGCGAAGCGTTTGCCGGGGCAGTGAATACAGGGGTGGTCGTCAGCATGGCGCCAGCTCCTGATTTTTGAGCCAGACCCGCATCAGAGAGAAAACGGCGCAGCCAGTCCAGATCTTCCCGGCATCTTTTTGCCAGCTTTTTGTTGTACTGGCCTTCCTGGATATAGGTATTCAGCATCGCTTCGACCGTGTCAACCTGGCTTGCCGTCTTTTCCAGACAATAGGCCTGCCGTGATGCCAAGCCGCCGGCCAGCAGGTTGACCGCCGTGCTGATGTTCCAGCTGACTCGGTAGCATGCGGACAAATGCGGCTCAATCGATTTATCATAAATCGACTCAAGCTCGTCCAGTTGTCTGTTCAGTCGCCTTGGCAGTTCGTCCGGCCAGGCGAAGCGAATTTGGCAGATCAGGTCGAGCATAAGCTGAACGTGGTCACCGCACTGCGCGGCCAGCAATTGGGCCAGGTACAGGATGGTTTGTTGGTCGAGCGCCTGCTCGTAGGTTGTGACCGCTTTTTTTTGACTGCTGCTGCCAACTTCGTCTGCAAACTGTCGGAAAACGCACGCCTGGCCGCCAGGTGTTCCATAATCTGGACGGCGTCGTCGCTGTTCAGGAAATCGGTTTCGCTGAGCTGAGCCAGCAATTGGATGAGCGGCTTTTCCAGCCGATCCAGCTGGCCATGCAGCGCCTGGCTTGACCGGATCAATTGGTCGGACCACGTGCCAATCTGGTCAAGTGCCTGGGCCTTGTTGATCGCACCTTCCGTGCGGCTGGTCGTCCTGATTGGAAAATAATACAAGATTGAAGCCAGTTGGGCGCTTGACCACGTGTTGGCTTCCCAGTCTGTCCAGTCAACCTTTCCGCAGCTGGTCAGGCAGGTCAAAAGGAGCGCCGTTACAAGGAGGATAATAAGCCAGCGTTTCCCAACAGCATGTGAACCCAACATAAACATCCCGAGCCTTTCTGATATGCCCGAAAAGGTCTGGCCTGCTGACAAATGGTTCCATCACGAAGATACGCCGCTGTCTGAAAGAATTGGCAGAACTCGCATGTCTGTTTGTAATCCGTATAGCAAAAGAGGCGAAAAACGAACACCCGCATTGGCAAACACGGGTGCTGCGCTTAACGAAAAATGGCACAATCTGGCTCGCGGACGCCGTTATCTGCCGGTTTCAGCTGACTTCAAGCGAGAAGATGCGGCAGTCCGGACTCCCCCAGGTCGCCAGCGGCACCAGGCGGATCGCTTGGGTCCTAAGGTCGAGCGGCAGGATAACCCTGCGTTGGTAGTTGTCAGAGACCTCCTTGATGACTTGCCATTGGCCCTGCCCGTCCAGCGCTTCCAGGCGGAAATCGCGGATCATGGTCCTGGGCACGTAGGTTGGCTTGGCATTAAGCGGGTAGCTCGCGCGCATCGGGCGGTTGTTGCTGGCGACCTCGTCGGGCAGCGTGGTCCGATTGAGGTCACTGTCGAAGATCAGGCGCACGCGCCTGACGTGTTCGGCACTTGAGAAGCTAACGGTGACGGCTGTGCCGGTTTTTCCTGTCCAGCCGTTGTCCTGGCCGCCGATCGGGCGGTCGAAGCCGTTGCGCAATTTCTCGGCGCCGGGCGCTTCCGAGGCGTACGCGGCCCTTCGGGTCAAGGCCGGCAGGGAGCGGCGGTTAAAGGGCAGGAAGCAGTCGTCGTCCATCAGGGTCTCCTGGAGCTGGCGGAGG
>JAAYJD010000120.1 GCA_012523135.1 Clostridiaceae bacterium | reverse complement strand
CAAGTGCTCTACCAACTGAGCTAGTGGATCGTATGGCTGGGGTGGCAGGATTTGAACCTACGCGTGCGGGAGTCAAAGTCCCGTGCCTTACCGCTTGGCTACACCCCATCGAGGCGGTCTGCGGGCTTTGAACTTCCGTCGCCCCGGCATTTTTTTGGGGTGGGATATGGGAATTGAACCCACGACTTCCAGAGCCACAATCTGGCACTCTAACCAACTGAGCTAATCCCACCATCTGGATGCCCGTCAAGGCACGAGGTGAATTATACGGATTGATTCCTGCCTTGTCAAGCGTGGCGAAAGGCGCTATGCTTCTTTTAGAACAGGCATTGGAGGAACTTATGGCACAGCAAAGCCCGGCAGCCCGCCTGCCTTTGATCGGAGAACGTGTCCGGCTGACAGCGCTCCAGGAAGCGGACCAGGAATTGCTGCAGCCCTTTTTCCAGGACATGGCTTCCCTGACCTACTATATCCCGACAACCGCCCGGCCGCTGAACGGACGTCAGCTGCGTGCCTTGCTGGACGACTGGAACGACGGCCTGGAGAATTTTGTCTTTGCCGTGCGCACGGATTCCCGCCTGATCGGGCTGGTGAACCTGGACGGCCTCGACTGGCCCAACAGCCATGTCGAACTCGGGGTTGCCCTGACCGACCCCGAAGCCAGGGGGCAGGGGCTGGCCTCTGAGGCGCTGCGCCTGCTGCTGGACTTCTGTTTTGCCGAGTTGGGCCTGCACCGGGTCTGGGCCCGGATCATCGAAGGCAACGGACCGTCTGTTCGCTTGTTCGAGTCACTCGGGTTTTCACGCGAGGGGGTTTTGCGCGAGCATGTCCGGCGCAGCGACCGCTTTCGGGACATGCTGATTTTCAGCCTGCTCAGGCCGGAATGGGACGCGTCGAAACCTTGAACAGGCCGTCCTGTCATGCTAAGATAGGACTGCTATGCAACAAACTGTGTCCCGTGCACAGACAACCAGGAGGAGTACTATGAGCAAATTGATTGGCAATGCGATTTTCGGACAGTCCGGCGGCCCCACCGCCGTGATCAACGCCAGTGCGGCCGGGGTCTTTACGGAAGCCCTGCAGCAGACCGGCGTCATCCGCAAGGTGTACGGCGCGGCACACGGCATCGTCGGCATACTGAACGAGAAATTTTACGACATGGGCCAGGAAGATCCGCGCGAGCTCGAGCTGCTCAAGACGACACCCTCTTCCGCCCTCGGTTCCTGCCGCTACAAGCTGGCCAAAGCCGAGGTCGACGACACCGACTACAAGCGGCTTCTGGACGTCTTCAAGAAATATGACATCCGCTACTTCTTCTACAACGGCGGCAATGACTCCATGGACACCTGCAACAAGATCTCCAAGTACCTGCAGAACGCCGGCTACGAATGCCGCGTCATGGGTGTTCCCAAGACGATTGACAACGATCTGTTCGGCACCGACCACTGCCCGGGCTTCGCTTCCGCCGCCAAGTACATCGCCACCACGATCATGGAGGTCTACCTGGACGCCCGCGTCTACGACATCGGCATGATCACCGTCATCGAGATCATGGGCCGCCACGCCGGCTGGCTGACTGCTTCTGCCGCCCTGGCCGCGCACAAGGGACACGGTCCGGACCTGATCTACCTGCCGGAAATCGATTTTGACCTCGACCAGATGATGGCCGATGTCAAGCGCATCTACGAAAAGGAAAAGAAAGTCATCGTGGCGGTCTCCGAAGGTGTCCAGACCAAGGAAGGCAAGTTTATCCCCGAGCTGGTCGGCGAAGTCTCCGTCGACGCGTTTGGCCACAAGCAGCTGGGCGGCACCGCTTCTGTCCTGGCCGACTACTTCAAGAAAGAGATCGGCTGCAAAGTTCGCGGCATCGAGTTGTCACTCATGCAGCGCTGCGCCGCGCATCTGGCATCCCAAACAGACGTGGACGAGTCTTTCCTGGCCGGCCAGACCGCGGTGCGCTGCGCCGTCGACGGCATGACCGATTTCATGGTCGGCTTCCAGCGCCCGGAAAGCGGCCCTTACGCCTGCGAAATCAAGCTGATTCCGCTAAGTGAAGTCGCCAATGCCGAGAAGAAAGTGCCGCGCGAATGGATCAACGCAGAGGGCAATTTCGTCAACGAGCATTTCATCGACTATGCCCTGCCCCTGATCCAGGGAGAATCGACCGTCGCCATCGAAGACGGACTGCCCCGTTTCGCCCGGCTCAAGAAGGTTCAGGCCGAGGCCTGACGTTTGCTAACGGGCTGACGGCCCCATCCGGCGGACCAGGACAGACGGGGCGGCGACGGAAAACCCAAAGAAACCAACCCGCTCGCCCAGGCGATGGTAATCACCATGCACATAAGCAATCAGATCGGCTTTGTCCAGGCAAAGCCGGTCTTTTTGATTGACCAGATCCTGTGCGACCTCCACCGCCGTGATCTCCGCCAGAAAACAGTCGTGGCTGCCCAGGCTGATCACCTGCTTGACCTGGCAGGCCAGGCACAGGGGGCTTTCCGCGACGGCCGGCGCATAGTCCATCGTGGCCATTTTGACAGGCGTCAGCGAACAGTCGGCGAACTTGTCCACGTCCCGGCCGGACTTCACCCCGCAAAAATCGGTGGCCCGGAGCAGCGCGTGGTCGACCAGGTTGATCACAAACTCGCCGGTCTCCAGGATTTGCTGATGCGAATAGCGCGACGGCCGGATGGATATCGAGACCATCGGCGGTTCCGAGCAGATCGTGCCCGCCCAGGCGAGGGTGATCAGGTTGGCGCCCGGCCGCTCGCCGGTCGGCAGACCGCGGCAGGAAACCAGGGCGACCGGAACCGGCGACAGCAGTGTTCCGGGCCGCAGCGCACTTTTGGCGCGGGCGACCGGCGTTGCCGGAACCGGGCGGCTGCGACGTTTTTTCGGGGTGTGTTTCGTTTCACGGGCGGAAGAACCTTCCTGCCCGGAGCCTTTTTGAGTCATGACTTCTCGCTCCTTTCGCGGCGTGTCAGCTGACACCGAGAATCTCGTAGGACAGCAGATAGGCCTTGATGTCCAGTCCGCCGCTAAACCCGACCAGCTTGCCATCCTTGCCGATGACCCGATGGCAGGGCACGATCAGGGGGATTGGGTTGGCGCTGCAGGCCGAGCCTACGGCACGGGCCAGTTTACGGGCGTCGTCCGTCTTTTCCGGGCCGACGGTCTCGGCAACCGCTTCGTAAGTTCGGGTGACCGCGTGCGGGATCCGGGTCAGTTCCTGCCAGACCAGCTGCTGGAAACGGCTGCCCTGTTCCAGATGCAGGGGCAGGTCGAAGACCAGGCGCTTGCCCTGGAAATAGTCGCTGACCTGGCTGGCGGCCTGCCTTGCCATTTCCGGTGCCTGATCCGGGCATATCCATTTTCGTCCCCCCAGACGGGCGGAAAACGACGCGCGGTCCGGAATGCAGCCCTGGCTGTCGAGCAGGCGCAGGTATTGTGCCGACTCCTGGATGAAGCGGTCCTCGCAAGGTTTGCCATAGCGGATGAAACAGGTTTTCCAGATGCCCTCGTCGTCGGCGGTGATCGTCAGGACGGCCTGCCGGAAAGGGACAAAAGCCGTGCCGCAATAGGGCTGGACCGGCTGGTGCAGTGCAAGCAGCAAAACATCCTCGCGTCGGAACGTGCCGGGGCAGGGCCGGGCCAGCTCCAGCCGGCCTTCTTCCCGCCAGCCATTCTGGAGCAAGAGAGGCAGCCAGTGGCGTTCGGCGCTGCCGATCTCCCATTCCAGCCGATAGGCGTCCTGATCGAGCAAAGCCTGCCGGACGGCTGCGCCCAGCAGTTCAGGATCTGGACTTTGGGGTCGCCCAAAGAGGTGCAGCCGGACGCGCCGGCTGACGCGGTCGAGTGCCTGAAGACCGAAAAGCCCTGCGATCGTCTCCCCTTCCGCGCCTTGCTGTACGACCAGCCAGATATCGCGGCCGCAGCCCTGCTGCAGCTCGGTCAGCGACTGGCGCAGCTGGCCGACCGACGCCTGGCGGGGCAGGTCCAACCCGGCCTGGCGCAGCCGGCCGGCATCTGAAAGGCGCAGACGAATACTGGAATACGGTCGTGCTGACATGGTTAGCCTCCCTCACGCAGGATCGAGCTGATCGTTTGCCCGATCCTTTCAAAACCAATCGCGGTCTCGCTGGCCTCGTCGTCTGTCAAATAACGGCTGCCGACCTCGCCAAATGCCTGGCTAACGATCGCGTCCCAGGCGGGGACCAGCTGCTGGCCGCCGGTATACCCGTGCGGCAGGCAATCCAAGGTCTGGAGCAAGCGCGCGCCGTTCGCCTGGCGGTTGAGCAGAGTCTGCCAGACAAACGGCACCCGGATAAGCGGCACAAGCCCCTCGTAGATCTCATAACGGCTTTGCAGCAACAGGGCATCCGCATCGAGCGCCAGAAAGGCTGCCAGCCGGGCAGCCTGCTCGGGCCAGGCCGTGGTCCGGCTGACCGCCAGAATACGGATGGCAAACGGCAGCCGGCATGGCTTGACGGCCGCTCCGTCCTGTTCGGTCAGCGCCCCGTACGGCAGGAAGCCCGTCAGCCAGGCGGTGTCGCTGTTCTGCCAGTCGGCGGAATCGACCAGGCGGCAGACCAGGCGATCGTCTGGCAGGCGCGTATCCCCGGCCAGGGCCAGCGTCTGCTCCTCCGGCGGGAGCATGTCCCAGGTCCCGCTTCGCCGGGCCAGTTGGCGCAGCCAGACTGAGCGGGTTTCAAACAGCGGGCTGTCGGTCGCAAAGCGGACCTTGTCCCACATGGCCCAGCCGGCAGACGAACCGGAAGCGGCGATATGGGGCAGATAATCACTCAGCCGCTCCTGGATAAAAATGGCCTGTTGCAGATGCCGTCGCAAGGCTTCGGCATCTTCCGAGGCACGCAGGGTTGCCATGACCTGGTCGCCGGTACCTGTTCCGTCAGCGTCCAGGGCGGCCTGCAGCTGTTTCAGCCAGGCGGACCACTCGGCCCAGGACCAGAACGCTTCCGGCCGCGCCAGGCCAAGCCGGTCGATCTGCGCCAGGTTGTAGGCAACCAGGGGGACGGACGCGAGATAGGGCAGGCCGTAGACCGTCGTGCCCTTGCGGGCGACATCCGCCGCAAATGGAAACAACCGCTCCGCTGAGAGCAAGTCGCTGTCATAGAGCAGGTCATCGAGCTCCAGCAGGTGGTTCAAGCCAGGAAGCGCGGCTGCCTGGCTGAGGTACAGGATATCCGGCAGATTCGCCGTCGCCTGCCAGAGGCGTGCCTGCTCGGCCGTGACGCCGCCGGCAGGGGCGACGCGCAGCACATCCAGCTCCAGCAACGCATCGAAAGCTTGCAGCGCCTCCAGGCTGATCTGATGGCCGATCGGGCGATCCGGCTCCTCCGGCAGCTGGCCGGACTCGCGCGCCAGGAACAGCAAGCGCAGCGCAACGGCGGCGTCCTCGCCGAACGGGACAGCCAGGCTGAGCCGGATCAGCTCCGGCTGGGTTGTCTGCGGGTCCGGCTGGGTTCCGGTCCCCTCCGTCTGGCCAGTCGCCGTCGTCTGGCCGGGTTCGAGGTTGGGAAAGGTTGTTCCGCGGGATAACCCGCACGAGGCCAGCACCAGGGCGGCGCACAAAACGATCAGCCCGCCGAGGCACCGCGCGCGGCGGATACGGTCACCGGTCCAGGCCAAGCCGCTCGCCCCGCTCTCTGAGCCACTGGTCCAGGTCTGCCGGCCGCTTTTGCGCGTAAAGGCAGAACTGGAAATCAATCGCCTGATTCGGGTCGCCGATCCGGGAAAAGCCGCTCTGCACCGGTTCGCTTTCGACCAGGCGCCAGGCGGGATCCTGGTCGAGGTTGGGAAACCAGGCGTCGGCTTCAAGATCCGCCTGCATGCGGGTAACATAAGCCAGGTGGCAAAACGGCAGCAGCAACCGGTAGATGCTGGCGCCGCCGACGGCAAAAACGCGCTCCGGGGCCACATCTGCCAGGCGGCCGGCCAGTTCGTCCAGGCTGCGGCAGACACAGGCGCCGGGGATGTCCAGGGTGGTTGACCGGGTCAGGACGATGTTGGTCCGGTCCGGCAGCGGCCGGCCGCCGGGAAATGTCTCCAGTGTCTTGCGGCCGAGCACGAGCACCTGCCCGACCGTCAGGTGTTTGAACCGGCGCATATCTGCCGACAGGTGTGCCAGGAGACGTCCCTCGCGCCCGATGCCCCAGGTGCTGTCAACATTGACGATCAGGTTCATGGCCGTGCACCTGCCACGCCTAGACGGCGACCGGAATGCCGGTCACTTTTTCGCCGTGCTGGTAGTTCTCCAGCCAGATGTTGTCCAGCGAAAACGCATAAAAGTCCGTCATGCCCGGATCCAGACGCAGGGTCGGCGCGGGAAAGGTCTCGCGTTTCAGCAAGTCCTGCACGATCGGCACATGGCGGTCGTAGATATGGGCATCCGCGATCACGTGGACCAGTTCGCCCGCCTCCAGGTTGCTGACCTGGGCGAAAAGATGCAGCAGCACCGCGTACTGGGTGACATTCCAGCCGTTGGCGACCAGCATGTCCTGCGAACGCTGGTTGAGGATCGCGTTGAGCCGGCGGCCGGTGACGTTGAAGGTCAGGCCGTAGGCGCAAGGATACAGCTGCATGGCGTGCAGGTCGCCGTGGTTGTACAGGTTGGTCATGATCCGGCGGCTCGACGGGTTGTGCTTCAGGTCGTAGAGCACGCGGTCGACCTGGTCGAACGCCCCCTCGGCATATTCGTGTTTCTGGGCCAGCTGGTAGCCGTACGCCTTGCCGATCGTGCCGTCAGGGTCCGCCCACTGGTCCCAGATGTGGCTGTTGAGGTCTTCGATCTTGTTGGATTTTTTCTGCCAGATCCAGAGCAGCTCGTCGACGGCTGCCCGGAAGTTGATCGGACGCAGCGTCAGGATCGGGAATTCCTCGGCAAGGTTGTACCGGTTGACCAGGCCGAAGCGCTTGATCGTGTAGGCCGGTGTCCCGTCTTCCCAGCGGGGTCGGACTTTTTCGCCGGTCTGATCATACCCGTTATCCAGGATCTCACGGCAGTTTTCCTTGAAAAGTTCGTCTGCGCGGCTCATCGCACATCCCTCCCCTGGTTTAAGCAGCTCGTTGACTCACTTCAGTATAAAAGAAAACAGCGCCAGAGTCGAGTGTCACGTGTTGCGCGCAGGGCGCCGCTATCCTTTGCGAAAGATATCCAATCTGTGGTGCGTCAGGCCCATCATGTCCGGACGCGCGCAGATCGCCAGGTGCTCCTTTGGATAAAGCGCGAAAGTCGCGTCATCCAGCGCGTCGAACGCATCACGCATGTGGTTCGTATCCAGGTCTGTTGCCACATAATGGAGCTGCTTGGCCGCGAAACGGGCCATCAGATCATCGATATCCTCTTTGCGATACAGTTCGAACACGTCGCTTTCCCTGGGGAACGCGTTGAAATGCTCTGTTTCCAGCATGCCTTTTTCGATCAGCTCGAAGATGTGTCCTCTTTTGAACCAATAATCCAGAACAGAGGCGTCGTTGACACAGTAGGCGACAAACACCACCCCGCCCGTTTTCGTCACATGCAGGGCTTCCGGCATGGCGCTCAGCTTCGCCTGCTCGCTGAACAAATGGTACATCGGGCCGAGCAGCAAGGTCAGGTCATAGCTTTCAGATGGGAACGCGCTTAAGTCAGTCGCGTCGCCCTGCCGGATGGTGACGTTCTCCCCGGCCCTGCTTTGAAAACAGCGATGTTGCGCGCGACCCGTTCCACGGCATCGACGCGCCAGCCCCGCCCGGTCAGCGCATGGCTGTAGCAGCCGGTGCCCGCGCCGATGGCGATGATCCGTGCGCCTGGCTTCAGGTAACACGCCATGTCCGCCATGGCTGTCGCAAACGCAACGCGGCCATGCTGTGTCTCGAGCCGGTTGTCTTCATCGTGTGTTTCGTCATCATCGCGGATCGAATCGATCACCTGGATCATTTCGTGAAAAGGGCACCCGTTTCCGTAAACCCCGATCCTGTGCCGGCGCAACGCCGGTCTGGACCGTGTAAAATGCAAAACGCACTTTTGTCTTGCGGACAAAAGTGCGTTATCTGGTCGGAGTGAGAGGACTTGAACCTCCGGCCTCTTGGTCCCGAACCAAGCGCTCTACCACCTGAGCCACACCCCGCCGGCCTTGATCATTGTACTGATTTCACTTTCGGGTGTCAAGTGACTTTTCGACCATGCTGCTTGTGAAATCAGGTTTACAGCGCGGGCGCGGCCCCGGCTCCAGAGCAGCGCCCGCATCGTTAACAGTCTTCCCGGTCAGACCTTGTTGCGCTTTTGGGCGACTTCGGTCCGCAGACGCTCGATCAGGCTGTCGACCGGCATGACGCCGAGGTCGCCATCCAGGCGCGAACGCACCGAAATGGTGCCCTGATCCACTTCCTGGTCGCCCATAATAAGCATGTACTGCAGTTTGTCCATCTGGCCTTCGCGGATCTTCTTGCCGATCTTTTCGTCGCGGTCGTCGACCGTGACGCGCAGCCCGGCCTGGCGCAGCTGGTCGGCCAGCTGGCCGGCCGCTTCCAGGTGCCGTTCCGAAATCGGCAGGACACGGACTTGTTCCGGGGCCATCCAGAGCGGCAGGGCTCCGGCGTACTTTTCGATCAGGAGCGCCAAGGTCCGCTCGTAGCAGCCGATCGAGGTTCTGTGGATGATGATCGGGTGGCGGCGGCTGCCGTCGCGGTCGGTATAGAACATCTCGAAGCGCTCCGCCAGCTGGAAGTCGATCTGGATCGTGATCAGGGTGTCTTCCTTGCCGAAGACATTGCGGATCTGGATGTCCAGTTTCGGGCCGTAGAATGCCGCTTCGCCGAATCCGTGCGCGTAGTCGATCCCCATGTGGTCGAGAATGTTCTTCATGGTCGCCTGCACCGCGTCCCACTGCTCCGCGGAACCGATGAATTTTTCGCGGTTCTCGGGATCCCAGGTGGAGAATCGGTAGCTGACATCCTCGTCCAGGCCGATCGTCTGCAGCATGAAGGCCGCCAGGTCCAGGCTGGCCCGGAACTCGCGCTCCAGCTGGTCCGGCGCGCAGACGATGTGGCCCTCGGAAATCGTGAACTGGCGCAGCCGGATCAGGCCGTGCATCTCGCCGGACGACTCGTTGCGGAAAAGCGTCGAGGTTTCAGCATAACGGATCGGCAAGTCGCGGTAGCTGCGCGTCCGGGTCAGGTAGGCCTGGAACTGGAAGGGGCAGGCCATCGGGCGCAACGCCAGCACTTCCTCGGTATCGGCCTTTTCCGGGTCGCCCATGATGAACATGCTGTCCCGGTAGTGGTACCAGTGGCCGGAAATTTTATACAAGTCCGACTTGGCCATCAAGGGCGTCTTGGTCAGCAGGTAGCCGCGCTTTTCCTCCTCGTCCTCGACGAAGCGCTGCAGCAGCTGCAACGCGCGTGCGCCCTTGGGCAGCATGATCGGCAGACCCTGCCCGATGTATTCGGTGGTCGTGAAAAAGCCCAGTTCGCGGCCCAGCTTGTTATGGTCGCGCTTCCTGGCTTCCTCCAATTTCTGCAGGTAGTCCCTGAGCTGGTCCTTATCCGGAAAGCTGGTGCCGTAAATACGCTGCAGCATCTTGTTCTTCTCGCTGCCGCGCCAATAGGCTCCGGCGACCTGGGTCAGCTTGAAAGCCCTGACCTGGCCGGTATGCTCGAGATGCGGACCGGCGCACAGATCCGTGAAATCCTCCTGGCGGTAAAACGAGATCACGGCATCTTCAGGCAGCTCGTCTATCAGCTCGACCTTGTAGGACTCGGTTTTGTCCAGCATCAGCTGGCGGGCCTCGGCGCGGGGCAGCTCGAAGCGCTCCAGAGGCAGATCGGCCTTGACGATCCGCTTCATCTCATCTTCGATCTTTTTCAGATCGTCGGGGGTGAAGGGTTCTTCCCGGTCGAAATCGTAATAGAAGCCGTCCTCGATCGCCGGCCCGATGGCCAGGCGCGTCTCCGGGAACAGCCGCTTGACGGCGTGCGCCAGGATGTGTGACGAGGTATGGCGAAAGGCCTGGCGATAGGCCGCATCTGCAAAATCAGGCATAAGAGTTCCTCCTGTCATATCGCGGCGGGGTTTTGCGTTCTTTCCATCATATTATATTCTGCTCACATTGTAAATCAACCGCGCAAATTGCTCTTGACAATTAATCAGTTCCGGCTTATGATCAGTATTAGTTATTGCACTGTACTAAACGTTGTGGTGTTCCAAGCGCAAGCAGAACGGAAGTGAGATGATGGATTTGTGAATATCCAGTTCAAAAAAGGTGTGCTCGAACTGTGTGTCTTGTCGATGCTGATCCGGCGTGACCAGTATGGCTATGAACTGGCCAGCACCTTGTCCGAGACGATCCAGATCGCCGACGGGACCATTTACCCGATTCTGCGCAAACTGGCCTCAGACGGCCAGGTCACGACGTATCTGCAGGAGTCGTCGGAAGGGCCGCCGCGCAAGTACTACGCCGTCACGCCGGCCGGCCGGCAGACCCACCAGGCGCTGCTTGCCGAATGGCAGCAATTCATCCAGCATGTCCACGTCATAACCGGAGGTGACCTATGAACAAGCACCAATTCATGAATCAGCTCCGCCAGGCCCTCTCTCCCCTGGACGGCCCGGCGATCGCTGAAATTCTCGCCGATTTCGAGGAGCATTTCGCCGCAGGCTTCAGCCGGGGGAAGTCCGAGGAATCGATCGCGGCCGAGCTGGGCGACCCGCTGGAAATCGGCCGCCAGTACGCGGAGGCGGCGTCTGCCATTCCGCCCGCGCCGGTACCGCCAGCAGCCGCGCCCGCGGCGCCCCGGATCAACGAAGGAGCTCTGCTGGGTGTGATTTTGCTTAACTTGTTTATCGGCATCCCGCTCTGGCTGGGCCTGTTCGCGGCGCTGGCCGGTTTTTGGGCCGGAGCCGGCTCGATCGGCGCCGCCGCCGTCGTCCTGTTTGTCCTGGCGGTGTTCCAGGCGGGCGTAATCAGCCTGATCCTGGTCCTGTTCGCCATCGCCCTGTCCGCTCTGACCATCCTCTCCGTCATCTTCCTGGTCTACCTGACCAAATGGATGATCAAGGGGGTCGTCGCCTGGTTCCGCTGGAACCGCAGCCTGGTCACCGGAGGTGCAGCCGCATGAAAAAGACAGGCCTGATTATCCTGATCGTCATTTGCCTGGTCATCTTCTTTTCCGCCCTGACCGGCGGTGTCCTGCTGACGCTGCGCACCGTCGGCTGGCAGGCCCTGCTGGACCGGACCCAGCTGCAGGAACGCGTCGACACGCTGCTGGAGCGCATGGGGCCTCTGGACATATTTCCTTTGACCATCACCCGCCGCGACATCGACGAGACACGCGAACTTGACTGGGACCTCGCCCAGGTGCGCACCATCCAGATCAGCGCGGTGTCGGACCGGGTCACGGTTCTGCCCGTCGACCATGGCGGGTCGGCCCGTCTGAACGGCGTCTACCGCGGCACGGGTGACGTCGGCCTGGTCGTGGTCAAGCAGGGCGATGTATTGAGCATTCGCGTCGACTACCCGCGCTTCGGCATGTCCTTCAGCGATTTGAGCTTGCAGGTTTCGCTGCCGGCAGGCTACCGCGGCACGGTCAAGGTCACCACCGTTTCCGGCGCGATCGACTTGCCGGCCGACCGCAGCCAGGACTGGGATGCCCTCGACCTGAAATCGGTCTCCGGCGCGATCCAGGTGGCCAACGCGGCGAACGCCGGCGTCACCTTCAGCACGGTATCCGGCCAGGTCAGCCTCAAGGAACTGGGCGCGCCGGTCAGCGGCAAAACCACCTCCGGCAAGCTGGACCTGTCCTTTAGCCGCGCCGCACCGACCACACTGCATGCCGTATCCGGCGATATCACGCTGCACCTGCCGATCTCGTCCGACATCAAGCTGGACTATACGACCGTTTCCGGCCGCTTCAGCCATGAGGGGCTGGACCTTAATGTCACGACCCAGGGCAGCCGCAAGGTCAGCGCCCAGTCGGGCCAGGGCAGCCAGACGGTCACCGTCAGCACGACCTCGGCCAGTTTGCACCTGACCGCGCATTGAGGGCGGCCTAGCCGCCGCTGCCGACGCAGACCAGATCTCTGAGCGATTCATAACGGGCTTCCTTGATGCCGGGAACCTTCATCAGGTCCTCGATGCAGGCAAAGGGGCCCGTTTTTTCACGGAAGGCGATAATTGCCCGCGCGGTGGCCGGCCCGATGCCCGGCAGCGTCTCCAGGTCCGCCTGGCCGGCCCGGTTCAAGTCGACCAGGCTGTCGGCCTGGCCGGTTGTCGCGGGATCGCTCCAGATGCCCCGCTCGACTTCCTGGCGGGTCGGCACGCGGACGAACTGGTGCTTGTCCAGCGGCGCGGCCAGGTTGACGGCGTCAGAAGCCGCGCTGTCGCTGAGGCCGCCGGCCATGTCGATCAGTTCATAAAGGCAGGTTCCCGGTTCGATCTGGTAAATCCCGGGACGGACCACCGCGCCGACCAGGTAGACCGGATACAGCAGCTGCGCCGTCCCGGCCGATGTCGCCGCCGCGGTCGGGATCGCATGATCCGTCATTGCGCCCGTCAGGATCGGAACCGCCTGGGGAGACGGCAGCTTCACCAGCGCCAGCAGGGCCAGGACGAGACTGCTCAGCAGCAGGCTGACCATCCAGGTCAGGCTTTTGGGTTTGTTCGTAGGGCTGTGTCGTTCGCGCATGAAACGATCTTAGCGCAAAAAAAGAGGACCGGAGCCCTCTTTTTTGCGTCAAAAAACGACAAGCGCGCGCTGTTCAGGTTCGGGCGGCGCGCCAGAGCTTCTCCAGATTGTAGAAGCTGCGTTCTTCACTGTGGAAAATGTGAACGACAACATCGGCATAGTCCATCAGGATCCACCGTCCGGTGCTGTAGCCCTCGATGTGATCTGGCAGCCGTGCGTGCTGGTCTTTCAGGACCTGCTCGACTTCACCGGCCAGCGCCTTGATGTGCGTGATCGAAGAACCGGTGGCGATGACGAAGCGATCCGCCAGGATCGTCTTCTCGCCGACATCGATGACCTCAATGTCTTTGGCCTTCTTGTCCTTCAGGATGGCAGCGATCAATTGGGCAGTCTGTTCAGATGTCAAATGGCTTGTTCTCCTTTCTGTCCGCTTTGCACGGACGTTTTCGTATCCTCAGGCCATGCGGCCTGCTCATGTTTCATCTTCCATCGGCTGGCGGATGCCGGTCGGATCGCATGTCAAGCCGCCGGCTCATCTCTTCCCGCGCCGCATCGGCATACGGGTGATCGGTCAGGTGCTCCCGCTCCAGGTACAGGCCGATCTCCTCGAGGCAGACAGCCGTCGCCCGATCCAGATCTGTTTCAGCCAGGCGGCGGATGTCGTCCAGGCGGGCATATGTCCTGGCCGGTTCAACCTTGTCTGCGACAAAGACGATCTGGTCCAGCGACGTCATCGAGCCGCGGCCGGTGGTGTGGTACTGAATCGCCTGCAGGATCGCGGGGTCGTCGATGCCAAAGCGCTGCCGGGCCAGGGCTGCGCCGGCCGGCCCGTGGACCAGCGGCACCGTCAGCAGGCTGGGGTCGCCGAGCGGCCGGGCCAGCTGGAGCTGTTCTTTTTCCGGCAAACACTTGGCGCAGTCGTGCAGGATCGCGGCCCGGGCGGCCTGCACCAGGTCCACCTGGTGACGGATGGCCAGGTGAAGCGTGTAGCGCAGGACATTGAGGGTGTGGAGCAGCCGCTTGGGGGTCAGGAGCGTCCAGAGTTGGCGCTCGATGCCGCGCAGCTCCTCCCAGAGGGCTGGTTCAAGCTCAGACAGTTCATCCTGCCAGCGATACAGGCCGTGGCGGCGGATAAACTGGCTGACCGGATGGGGAACCAGGCCGGTAACCGGTTCGCCCCGCGAGGCTTTCTGGCGGATCCGGGTCGCGGACAGGTCGATCGACGGTGCGCTGAAAAAGCTGAGCCGCGCGCCGTATTGCCCGCGCAGCCGGTCGGCATGGTCCCGGGTTTCCGCCCGGGCAACCCCGCCGCGGTCGGCCAGCAGCAGGGGGAAACCGGCCAGCAGGGCGATCGGCTGGTGCCAGCGCTCGATGTCGCGCAGGATGTCGGAACCGTAGATCAGGGAAATGGTGTCTTCAGGCTGGCTGGCCTGGAGCAGGCGAGCGGTGTCCAGGGTGTAGGACGGCCCCTCGCGGCGGATCTCGATGTCCGACACGTCGACATTCGGCTGGCCGGCAAACGCCCGTCTCGCCATTTCGTAGCGATAGCCGGCCAGCGAGACCAGATCGCCGCGCTTGTGCGGCGGCGTTCCGGACGGGACCAGCAGGATCCGGTCGACCTGGCCGCTGGCCAGAGCGGCGTGAACCAGGGCGGCATGGCCGTTGTGCAGGGGGTCGAAGGTGCCGCCGCAGATCCCGACTCTCATACCGGTCTTCCGATGTCGCGCCGAAAATGCATGTCTTGGAAGGAAATGGCACCCAGCGCCTCATAGGCGCGCGTGACCGCCTCGCCGACCGTCGGGCCCAGCGCGGTCACGCCCAGAACGCGGCCGCCATGGGTCAGGATCGTCTCGTCTTCCCGGCGCGTTCCGGCATGGAAGACGAGGCAGTCGGACGGCACCTGGTCCAGCCCGTGGATGGGATATCCCGTCTGGTAGGCTGCCGGGTACCCGCCGGAGGCCGCGACCACGCAGCAGGCCGCGCCGGCTTTCCAGCGGATCGCCAGCTGGTTGAGACGCTCGTCGAGAATCGCCTCGACGATGTCGAGCAGGTCGGTCTCCAGCAGCGGCAGGACCACCTGGGCTTCGGGGTCGCCGAATCGGGCGTTGTACTCGATCACCTTTGGGCCTTCGCGGGTCAGCATCAGGCCGAAATAGAGCACGCCCTTGAAGGGCCGGCCCTCCGCGCGCATCGCGTCGACGGTCGGCTGGAGGATCGTCTCACGCAGCTGGCGCCAGGCTGGCTCGTCCAGATCGGCTCCGGGTGCCACGGCCCCCATGCCGCCGGTGTTGAGCCCCTGGTCGTTGTCGCAGGCGCGCTTGTGGTCCCGCGAGGTCACCATGGGAAGAATCGTTCTGCCGTCGGTAAAAGCCAGCAGGGTCAGTTCGGGCCCGCTCAGGCAGGACTCGATGACCAGCTTAAGTCCGGCCTGGCCGAAACGGTTGTTGAGCATCATGTCCCGAACGGCCGCGCGGGCCTCTTCCCGGTCATGCGCGATCACGACGCCCTTGCCCAGGGCCAGGCCGTCCGCCTTGACCACCAGCGGCAGTTCGGCGCCGTCGACATAGGCCAGGGCCGCGCCGGCATCGTCGAAAACCTGGTAAGCGGCGGTCGGAATCCGGTAGCGGCGCATCAGGTCCTTGGCAAAGGCCTTGCTTGATTCCAGCACGGCCGCGTTGCGGCGCGGGCCGAACGCCCGGATACCCGCAGCCTCAAGCCGGTCGACCAGGCCGAGGGCCAGGGGATCGTCGGGTGCGACAAACACCAGGTCGATGGCTTCGCTGCTGGCAAAACGGACCAGCGCGTCCAGGTCGGTCGCCTTGATCGGGATGCACGTCGCCAGGCTGGCGATGCCGGCGTTGCCGGGCGCGCAAAACAGCTGGCTGACACGAGCGCTTTGCTTGAGTTTCCAGGCGATGGCGTGTTCGCGTCCGCCGCCGCCCACCAGAAGGATGCGCATGGTCACCGCCCCCGGTTCAGTGGCGGAAATGGCGCTGGCCGGTGAAGACCATCGTCAAGCCCAGCTCATCGCAGGCATCGATCGACACCTGGTCGCGGATCGAGCCGCCCGGCTGAATGATCGCCTGGATACCGGCGGCCGCCGCGACCCGGACGCAGTCGTCAAAGGGGAAAAAGGCATCGGAGGCCATCACGGAACCGGCGGCGTGTTCGCCGGCCAGCTTGACGGCGATCTCCACCGACGTGACACGGTTGAGCTGCCCGGGCCCGATACCGACCGTCTGGCCGCCTTGGGCCAGGACGATGGCGTTGGACTTGACGTGCTTGACCACCGTCATGGCCAGCTCCAGATCCGCCTTGAGCGCCGGATCGAGCGCCTGGCGGGTGACGGTGCGGCACGCGGCCCAGTCGAGCACGGTCGTGTCCTGGTCCTGGACCAGCAAGCCGCCGTAGACGGCCTTGAGCACCGGCCGCGCCGTGTCCGCCGGGTCGGCGACCGCCGGCAGGCGCAGCACGCGCAGGTTCTTGCGCGTCCGGAGCTGCGCCAAAGCCTCGGGCGTATAGTCCGGGGCGACCATCACTTCGAGAAAGACGCCCTTGGTCGCCGCGACAAACGCCTCGTCCACCACCCGGTTGCAGGCGACAATGCCGCCGTAAATGGAGACCGGGTCGGCCGCGTAGGCTTTTCCCCAGGCCGTCAGCAGATCGTCCGCGCAGCCGACACCGCAGGGGTTGGCGTGCTTGACCGCGACCACGGTCGGCTGGCTGAACTCGCGCAGCACGCCGATGGCTGCGTCCGTGTCAGCGATGTTGTTGTAGGACAGTTCCTTGCCGTTGAGCTGCTCCGCTTCGGTCAGGGAGCCGGCTGACGGGAGCGCGTCGCGGTAGAAAACCGCTTTCTGGTGCGGGTTCTCGCCGTAGCGCAATGTCGCGACACGCTCATAGCCCAGGGTCAGGATCCCCGGCTCGAAGCCGCTCGTATCGACCTTACCCAGATAATCGGCGATCAGGGCGTCGTAGGCGGCGGTATGCGCGAACACTTTGCGGGCCAGGCGCAGGCGCGTCGCTTCGCGGGTGTCGCCCTGGGACCGGATTTCAGCCAAGACCGGCTCATAGTCGTCCGGATCGGTCAGGACGGTCACGGAACGGTAGTTCTTGGCCGCGGAACGCAGCATCGACGGACCGCCGATGTCGATGTTCTCGATGCAGGTCTCGTGGCTGACACCTGGTTTCTGGATGGTGCTGCGGAACGGATAGAGGTTGATGACCACCAAATCGATGGGACGGATCGCCAGTTCTTCAAGCTGGCGCATATGGTCCGGATTATCGCGGACCGCGAGCAGACCGCCGTGGATCTTGGGGTGCAAGGTCTTGACCCGGCCGTCCAGGCATTCGGGGAAGCCGGTCACCTCCGGGACCCGGGTCACCGCCAATCCAGCCTGTTCCAGCTGGGCGGCGGTTCCGCCGGTCGATACCAGTTCATAGTCCAGCGCCGCCAGTGCGCTGGCCAGTTCAGTCAGGCCGGTTTTGTCCGATACGCTGATCAATGCTCGTTTCATCGTCTTGAGTCTCCTCCAGTATCTGAATGGTCCGGCCGTGTCGTCTGACCCGGCCGGCGGCAAAAAGGGCGATGGCGCGCGGCAGCAGAACCTGCTCCGCCTCTTGCATCACCCGTTGCTGCAAGCTTTGCGGCGTGTCTTCGGGCAGGACCGGCACGGCCTGCTGCAAGACGATCGGCCCGTGATCGTAGGCGCCGTCCACCAGGTGCACCGTCGCACCGGTCAGCCTGACGCCATAGGCCAGGGCGGCTTCATGCGGGCGGATGCCGTAAAAGCCCGGACCGCAAAAAGACGGAATCAGGGATGGATGGATGTTGACGATCTGGTCCGGGTAGGCCGCGATGAAATCCGGTCCGAGCAGGCTGAGAAAACCCGCCAGCACGACCAGGGAAACGGCGTAGGGCTTAAGGGCGCCGATCAGGGCCTGGTCGTATGACGCCAGGTCGGGGTAGTCCTTCTTGCGGATCACGCGGGTCGGGATGCCGGCCCGTTCTGCCCGGCCGATGGCCAGACAGCTTGCGTTCGAGGCAATGACGATGGCGACGCGCACCGGAAACAGGCGGCCATCCCGGATCTGGTCCAGGATCGCCTGCAGGTTGGTGCCGCCGCCGGACACGAAAACGGCGATGGGGTAATCCGGCTGGCCGCGCGTCACGATTCCGCCGCCAGTTTCTGTTCGAGTTTGGCCTGGCGTTCCTCAACCGTATGCTTGAGTTCTTCCTTGTAGGCGAGCAGTTTCTGGCTCAGATCCTGATCCTGCAGAGCCAGGATCTGGGCCGCCAGGATGGCGGCGTTGGCCGCGCCGTCGATGGCAACGGTGGCGACCGGAATGCCGGTCGGCATCTGGACAATGGCGTACAACGCGTCCTGGCCGGCCAGCGCGCCGCTCTTGACCGGCACACCGATGACAGGCAAGGTCGTCCAGGCGGCCAGCACGCCCGGCAAATGGGCGGCCAGGCCGGCGGCTGCGATGATGACCTGGTAGCCGGCCGCGGCCGCGCCGCAAGCCAGCTCGGCGGCAAGCCCAGGGCTGCGGTGGGCCGAACAGATGCGGACATCAAAGCCGATGGCAAATGATTTCAGCATCGTGAGGCCCGGTGCCATCACCGGATAATCGGAATCGCTGCCCATCACAACCAGTACTTTTCGCCGCATAGGTCTGCCTCCTGCCAACTCGTCGGTTTCATCGTATCAAGCGGGCCCATTTTCGTCAAATAGCCGCTACTTTTCTATTTTCATGCCGGACAGGTAGGCGTTGATGAACCCGTCCAGATCCCCGTCCATCACCGCGTCGACCGCGGTCGTCTCATACCCGGTGCGATGGTCCTTGACCATCGTGTAGGGGCAGAAAACATAGGAACGGATCTGGCTGCCCCAGGCGATCTCCATCTGGTTGCCCTTGAGGTCCTCGATCCGGTCCATCTGGGCGGCCCGGGCCAGGGCAAACAGCTTGGCTTTGAGCATGCCCATGGCCGTTTCGCGGTTCTGGACCTGCGAACGCTCGGTCTGGCAGGACACGACGACACCCGTCGGCAGGTGCGTGAGGCGGATCGCCGATTCGGTCTTGTTGACATGCTGGCCGCCGGCGCCGGACGAGCGATAGGTGTCGACGCGCAAATCCTCAGAGCGGATGTTGATCTCGATCGAGTCATCCAGTTCGGGCATGACCTCGAGCGAAGCAAACGAGGTGTGGCGCCGGCCGGATGAGTCGAACGGCGAGATGCGCACCAGGCGGTGGACGCCCATCTCCGCCCTGAGGTAACCGTAGGCATAGTCGCCGATCACCATGAACGAGACGCTTTTCAGGCCCGCTTCATCGCCTTCGAGAAAGTCCAGCAGCTTGACCTCGAAGTCGTGCGCTTCGGCCCAGCGCTGGTACATGCGGTAGAGCATTTCGGCCCAGTCCTGCGCTTCGGTGCCGCCGGCGCCGGCGTGCAGGGTCAGGATGGCGTTGCTGTCGTCCAGGTCGCCGGTAAACAGCGTTTCCAGGCGCATTTTTTCAAACAGGTTTTCCAGTTTTTTCAGGCCGGCACCGACTTCCTCGATGATCTGGCGGTCTTCCGCCTCATCACCCAGTTCACAGAGAATCTCCAGGTCCTCGAGCTGCTGCTTTAAAGCCCGGTAGTGGTCGACCCGCTTCTGCAGGTGACGGATCCGGGTCTGCACCTTCTGCGCGGCCTCGACATCGTTCCAGAAACCCGGCTCCTGGGCGCGGGCCTCCAGCTCGGCGATTTCGTCGAGTGTCGGCGCAATATGCAGCGCGTCGTGCAGCAGTTCAAGACCTTCGGTCAGCTCCGACAGCCTGGCGCGGTACTGGTCAAACTCAAGCATGGGATCGTCTCCTTTCGACGAATCGGGCCAGACGGGCCATCGCCTCGCGGATGTTGTCGACTGAGGCGGCACAGCTGATGCGCACGAAGCCCTCGCCGCTGGCGCCGAACGCATTGCCGGGTACGATGGCCACCTTCTCCTCGCGCAGGAACTGCTCGCAAAAATCGTTGGAGGACAGGCCCGAGACGCGAATGTCCGGGAATACATAGAAGGCGCCCAGCGGCTCGAAGCAGGGCAGGCCGGCACTGCGGCAGGCGTTGACCACCAGGCGGCGCCGCTGGTCGTAGGCGTCGCGCATCGGGCTGATCAGGCTCTCGGTGTCGCGCAGCGCTTCGATCGCCGCCTCCTGGGCCGTCGCGGGCGAGCACATGATCGCGTACTGGTGAATCTTGTTCATGGCTGCGATCAGGGGGGCCGGGCCGCACGCGTAGCCGATGCGCCAGCCGGTCATGGCAAAAGCCTTGGAGAAGCCGTTGACGACGACCGTCCGCTCCTTCATCGCCGGTAGGGCGGCAATCGAGAAATGACGGGACGGGCTGTAGGTCAGCTCGGCATAGAGCTCGTCGGACAAGACCAGGATCGGCTTGTCTTCGAGGACCCGGGCGAGGGCTGTCACTTCCTCGCGGCTGAGCACGGCGCCGGTCGGGTTGTTGGGGTAGCCCAGCATCAGGAGCTTGGTCCTGGGCGTGATGGCCCCGGCAAGCTGCTCCGGCGTCAGCTTGAAGCCCTGATCCGCCTGCAGGGCGACCGGTACCGGGATACCGCCGGCGAGGCTGACACAGGCCTTGTAGGCCACAAAGCACGGTTCCGGGATGATCACCTCGTCGCCCGGATTGACAACGGCACGGACCAGCAGGTCGATCGCTTCGCTGCCGCCGACCGTCACCACCGTTTCGGTCCTGGGGTCGTAGGCCAGCTGGAAACGCCGCTTCATGTAGGCGCAGATGGCTTCGCGCAGCGCAAGCAACCCGGCGTTGGGTGAATAGTGGGTGTGCCCCTGCTCCAGCGAATAGATGCCGGCGTCCCGGATGCTCCAGGGGGTGACGAAGTCCGGTTCCCCGATGGACAGGGAGATCACCTGGCCTTTCATTTCGCTGGCCATGTCGAAAAAACGCCGGATCGCCGAGGCCGGAATGGCGCGGGCCGTCTGCGACAGGAATGATTCCAGATTCATAAGACGACAGCCTCCCGGTCATCCCCGTTGTGCACATCGAACTCCAGGCCGTTCATCTTGTATTTTTTCAGGATGAAGTGCGTCTGGGTCGACAGGACCGAATCCAGCGGTGCAATTTTCTCCGACACGAACTGGGCGACAGCCTTGAGCGAGGTGTCCTCGACGATGACCATCAGGTCAAAGCCGCCGGACATCAGGTAACAGGATTTGACTTGGGGGAAGCGGTAGATCCGGCGGGCAATGTGGTCGAAGCCCTGGTCGCGCTGAGGCGCCACGCGGACTTCGATCAGGGCGGTAACCGGATCGAGCGACGTCTTTTCCCAGTTGACCGCCGCGCTGTAGCCGAGAATGACGCTGTCCGCTTCCAGCTGGGCCACGGTGGCGGCCACCACGTCAGCGTCCAGACCTGTCATAACAGCCAGTTCCCCGATGCTCAGCCGGGCGTTCTCTTCGAGCAGCAGCAATAGTTTTTCCCTGATCTCCATGTGGTTCCTCCCTGTCGGCCAGCCGGGCCGCACGGATCTTCTGTTCTTGTATCTCCAAATGCGATGAAAACCAGACTGAGCGCATCAGCCTGGTTTTCGGTCTTGTCAACAAAAAGCCATTCAGATGCGGGCGACACCAGATTTTCTGGCAGCTGCGGCCACTGCGGCGGCAACGGCCGGAGCGACCCGATCGTCAAAGGCGGACGGGATGACGGCGTCGCGCTGCAGTGTGCCGGCGTCGATCAGGCCGGCGATCGCCCAGGCCGCCGCGACTTTCATCTCATCGTTGATGTCGCTGGCGCGGACATCGAGGGCGCCGCGGAAGATACCGGGGAACGCCAGGACATTGTTGATCTGGTTGGCGAAATCGGACCGGCCGGTTGCCACGACTGCCGCACCGGCGGCCAGGGCTTCGTCCGGCATGATTTCCGGCACCGGATTGGCGCAGGCGAAAATGATCGGATCGGGCGCCATCGTGCGCACCATCTCCCCGGTCAGGACGCCGGGCGCCGAGACCCCGATAAAGACGTCGGCACCGGCCAGCACATCGGCCAGCGTGCCCTTGCGCAGCTCGCGGTTGGTCAGGGCTGCCAGTTCGGCCTTAAAGCGGTTCAGGTTGGCGCGTCCTTCGTAGATGGCGCCGCTGCGGTCACAGAGCACGACCTGCTTCAGGCCGCTGGCCATCAGCAGCTTGACGATGGCCGTGGCCGCGGCTCCGGCGCCATTGACCACCACGCGTACGTCTTCCAGTTTCTTGCCGACCACGCGCAGGGCGTTGATCAGACCCGCCAGCGTGACGACGGCCGTGCCGTGCTGGTCGTCGTGGAAAATCGGGATGTCGCAGCAGGCCTTGAGCTTCGCCTCGATCTCGAAGCAGCGCGGCGCCGAAATATCTTCCAGATTGACACCGCCGAAACTGCCGGCCAGCAGCCGGACCGTGTTGACAATCTCATCGACATCCTTGGAGCGGATGCAAAGTGGAAAAGCATCGACGCCGCCAAAAGCCTTGAACAGGACACACTTGCCTTCCATGACCGGCATGCCGGCTTCAGGTCCGATGTCCCCCAGGCCAAGCACGGCCGTTCCGTCGGTCACGACCGCGACCATGTTCCAGCGGCGCGTGTAGACGTACGAGAGGTCGACATCCTGCTGGATTTCCAGGCAGGGCTGGGCGACACCGGGTGTGTAGGCGATCGCTAAATCTTCACGGTTGGAAACAGGGGCGCGGGCGATCACTTCGATCTTCCCCTGCCATTCACGGTGCTTGTCGCTGGCAATTTGTTTGCTGTCGGTCATAGGGTCTCCTCCTGGCTGACTCTTTGCGTTCAAACCGCGGTATCAGGCTTAGATGGTATCACAAATGGCACTTTTTTTACAAGATAAAGGTACAGGATACCCATCAGGCGGGCATGCATGAAGGCCTGCAGAACCAGGAAAAACGTGCTCAGGGCGTAATATGCCAGCAACGAGCTGACAAATGACTGGATCAGGCGCTGCGGCAGCGAGAGGACAAAGGACAAAAGGATGCCCTTGAAAAAAATGAACAGCTTGCGGTGCTGGGTCGCGGTCAGGCTGTCCTGCAGGGCCTGGGACAGGCTCCGGCGTTCCAGGGTCAGGCTTAGCGGTAAAAAATAGATCATCAGCAAAAAAACGATCAGAGGGATGAATGCCAAAAGCGCGCTGAACATGGCCGGCAGCAGCAACAGCAGGCCCAGGGCCAGCAGTGGCGGCAAAGCCCTGAGGCTGCCCAAAACAGCCTGGCGGGGCGTCCGGTCGTCTTTCTCGCCGACAAACAGCGTGGCGTACATCAGGCTGAAAAACAGCGTGACCAGGTTTGTCAGCAGCAGCAGGCCGATGATCAGCCAGTTGCCCGGCGTCAGCAATTCGCCGACCGGTGCGACGTCAAACCGGCCGGCTGACATCTCGGCAAAGGCATTCAGCAGCGGCGAAAAGTCTTTGTCGCCGATCGGCAGCACCAGCGGCATCAGGTTAAGCGCGTACAGCAGCACAAACCAGAGCTGAACCGTCCGTTCATGGCGCAGCTTGTGTATTTTCATCGCTTCGAGCAAAATAACAAAGCTCACGCTTGCCTCCCCGCTCTTCCCGATTCTGCCGGATCGTGAGCCGGATGTGCGGTCAGGCTTTCACCCTGGGTTCGGCCGCCCCGATGGTCAGGTCGGAACAGATCCGGCCGTTGACGATATGTTCCGCAACCACGCGCTTGGCCTTGAGCGGGTCCATCTTGACATAGGTGACCTTGTCGCCGTTTTCCTCGATCACTTCGATAATCGGCTCCAGGCGGCAGACCCCGATGCAGCCGGTCATGGTGACATGAACATCATGGATGCCGCGGACACGCAGTTCCTCAACCAGGGCGTTCATCACGGGCCGGGCACCGGCCGCGATGCCGCAGGTCGCCATACCGACGACGATTTTGCGGCCGCCGCTCGCGCGGGCAGACAGGTTCTCGCGGGCTTTGTCCCGAATGGCTTCCAGTTCAGCTAATGATTTCATCTAAGACACCTCCGAATATTGTTTCTTGTTGTTCTTTCACATAGGCAGCCAGCCAGTCCAGCACCGCCATATCGTGGAGCGGCACCTCCTGCAGTTGCCTGCGCAGGTCGGCAGTCGCCAGGTCCAGGCAGCCCCTGGGGCTTTTCAGAACCAGGCGGTATTCCTGATCCGGGTCGTCCATCACCAGCAAGACCATCGTTCCGCCGATGTCGCCGAGCGGCAGCCTGTCGATGTGGCGAAGGCCCAGAACCGCTTCGACGGTTGTCCCCATTTGCGCCAGCGAGCGGATCTTCATGTGTCCGCCCGTCTGTTCGCATTGCTCCTTGAGCAGGGGCAGACCAAGTCCGACCGGCCGGGTGGTCCGGGAGGTCGCGTAAGGGTCCGTCACCTTCGCCAGCAAATCGGGACGGATGCCCGAACCGTCATCTTGCACCTTCAGGATCAGCTGATCGGATTCGGGCAGGGCTGTGATGCTCATCTCGATATGCCGGGCACGGGCCCGCCGTGCATTCTGGACCAGGTCCATCAGGTGTTCTGCCAGTTCCCGCATCCGTTTTTCGTCATCCTCCCGTTCGCTCCAGCCATTATATCATTGACCTAACACGGCCGCAATGCTTGCAGAACGGCATGCCTGAGGGCCTGTTCGCCGACCGCGCCATCGGGCAGATCCAGACTGAACCCGGGTTCGGATATGGCACCGAGCCGGTGTGCGTCGGAGTTGTAGAGCATCTGGTACCCGGCGAGCTCCGGATGGTGCCTGAGGCAGTCCCGGGCCGCGCCGGGACTGCTGAATTCAAGCCAGGCGGTGGGAAAATCGCCGGGAATCGCGCCCAGCGTCTGCAGCATGCTGTAGGCGTCGCGGTCGACGTGGGCCGGGATCAGGACGCCGCCCAGTCCGAGCGCATGCCCGGCCAGCGTCTGGCAGTCCAGCGTACAGGCTTGCAGCAGCAGGCGCGTCTCCTCCCCCACCAACCGGTCATGACGGTCCAGCAGCTGCTGACCGCCGAAGATGTCCGGGCGATTCAGGCGCGGCGGCAGGGCCGCCTGGACGATACGCTGCATCTGCAGCGCTTCAGTCAGACCGGGCAGCAGACACAGCAGGTGGATTTCCTCAGCAGACTCGATCTCCAGCCCCGGAATGACGACAGGGCCGGCGAGATCGCGGGACGCGCCGATCAGCGCCGCGCAGTTGGCGCAGCTTTGGTGATCGGTGACGGCGATCGCACCGAGCCCTTTCAGTTTAGCCATCGCTACGATGTTTTGCGGCGTCATGTCCCTTTCGGCACAGGGGGACAAGGCGCTGTGGATATGCAGGTCGTAAGAGCATTTCATGCCGGTCAGACAGGCCCGGACAAGAGCGGATAGAGGCGTCCGGCCGCCTGGAAAGTCGTCAGGGATGTGCTCAGGATGGTGACGTTACGCGCTCCCGCACGCTCCACAACCGCCGGCTCCATCGTCACGCCTTCGGTCAGGACGACACAGGTGCAGCCGGTCAGTTCCGCCACCGCGACGACGTTGATGCTGTTCAGGATGGTCAGCCAAACATCGCCGGGTCCGGCGTGGGCCATGACCCAGCTGAGCATATCGCAGGCGTAGGCGCCGGTTACGGCTGCATCCCGGGGCGGTTCAGCGGTCAAAACAAAGCCGTTCAGGATGCGGCTCAGCTCAGGGACGGTCATGCGGCTCATCCTCCCGGTGCGGGGCATAGCGGTTCATTTCCTCGCCCAGTTCGCTCATCACGGCGGCCACCGTGCGGATGCGTTCCTTGAGTTTGAAAATGCAGTCGGTCTCGGCCGCCTCACCGCGGACAATGTCTTCGGCCAGGGCTTCGCAATCCGGTGCGCCGCAGGCGCCGCAGTTCAGGCCGGGCAGCCTGGCGGCAATCTGCTTGAGCTGCTCGTATTTCTGCATCGCCTGGACGATATCCTCGTCCAGCTGCATGGCCGGGTTGGGCGGCGGCAGTTCCGCCCAGGGTTGCAGCGTCACGGCCGCTGCCGCTACAGCACCGGAGCGCCCCTTTTTGGCCTCGTCAGATGCCCGGCTGACAAAAGCGCGCTGGCGCGCGTGCGCGGAAAAGCGGTTGGCCACCGTCAGCGGTCCGCCGATGCAGCCGCCCAGGCAGGCGTTGGCCTCGATGAAATCAACATCGTGCAGCCGCTCGTTTTCCACTTCTTCCAGGATCTCGATCACGTTGTGAATCCCGTCGACGGCCAGGTAGCGTTCGGTGTGCAGGGCGATGGCTTCACCGCCCGTATACGCCCAGCGGACACCGGTCGAGCCGGCTGCCAGCAGCTTCTCGCCTTCCTGCAGGGCCGTCTTGGCATCCATCTTCTCCAGGCCGGCCAGGATCAGCGGATAGAGGTCCGAAATGGCGATCACCCCGTTGACACCGCTGGAAGAACGGGCGATCGGGTTGATCACGGCGGTTCGCTTGGCCGGGCAGGGGCTGATGAAAAAGACGCCGATTTTATCCTGGGGCAAGCCGGTTTTTGCCGCCAGCTGGCGGCGCGCCAGGTCGGCCGTCACTTCCATCGGCGAATCGAATGGCACCAGGTTTTCGACCAAGCTGGGAAAACGCATCTGGATCAAGCGGACGACAGCCGGGCAGGCTGAGGAAATCAGCGGGCGACGTCCCTGGCTCAGGGCCTCCTGCACATAGGCGACGGTGCTGGCTGTGACGATTTCCGCGCCCTGCGCCACTTCATAGACCGCATCGAAGCCCAACAGGCCGAGGGCGGCCAGAACCATCCCCCGGGTGGCCGGCGGGCCGAACTGGGCATACAGGGAGGGAGCGGCCAGGGCGACGTTGAAGGCGGTGCCGCCCAGGTCCTCGAGCGTGTCCATGACCGCGCTCTTGGCGTGGTGCGGACAGATGCGGATGCACTCGCCGCAGTCGATGCAGCGGTTTTCGGCGATCTGGGCTTTGCCGTTGCGCACCCGGATCGCTTCGGTCGGGCAGCGCTGGATACACGTGGTGCAGCCGACACAAAGGTCGCGGTTCAGTTTAACTGAATGCAGTTTGGACATGATTCCTCCGGGAGAAGCCTTCAGGCCGGAAAATTGATCCGGATCGTCACGGTGGTGCCGCGGCCGGGTTCGGTCTCAATATGCAGCTCATCGGCTTGTTTTTTGATGTTGGGCAGTCCCATGCCGGCACCGAATCCCATTTCGCGGGCGGCCTCCGGGGCGGTTGACCAGCCCTCTTGCATGGCCAGGCTGACATCTGCGATGCCGGGGCCTTGGTCCACGATCCGGATCTGGACATGATCGGGGTATATGTCCACTTCAGCAGAGCCGCCGCCGGCGTGAATGACCGTGTTCAGCTCCGCTTCGTACATGGCGATCGCTGCGCGCTTGACCACCGGCGCCTGGACGCCGAGCTTGGCCAGGGCCTTCTTGGCCCCGCTGGACGCCTCGCCAGCATGAATGAAATCAGAACCGACAATGGCAAAAGTCAGGCGCAGCGGTTCGATCGGTCAGCCCCCCTTGCCCATGACGCCGTGGTTGTAGAGCAGGCCGCAGGCCGTGAACATGGGCAGCGGCGTGGTCAGCACACAAATGCTTTTCTGACGGGCCAGGTCCAGAACCGCCTCGCCGGGCTGCTTGCCGCGCACGAACACGACGACCTTGACATCCATCATCTCGGCGGTGCGGATCGCCTGCGGATTGACCAGGCCGGTCAGCAGCATTTCATTGCTGGTACAGGCAAACGCCATCACGTCGCTCATCAGGTCGGCCCCGCAGGCCACCTGGATGTCCATCTCCAGATCAGGGACGCTGACCGCCACTTGAGCATCGAGAACCTTGATGCAATCCTTTAAGATCATGTACACGACTCCCTTAATTTACACCTCCCGCTGGTGGAGATGCGGCAAACAAATTCATATGTTCAAAACATCCTTGTGCTATTATACCATTTATGTTATGATCGCAACAACGGATAGCTTGTTTACTGACCGTGCCCCAACTGAATAGAAGGTTTATGCCTCCTCGATGTCTTGGAAAGCCACTGTCATTCATCCCTTATCCGAAATTTTCAGGAGGTATGGATCATGCCAGACAAAATGCTCGTGTGCAAAGATTGCGGTGCAGAATTCGCGTTTACAGAAGGTGAGCAAGCGTTTTACAAGGAAAAAGGGTTTGAGAACGAACCTGTCCGTTGCCCGGATTGCCGCAGGGCTCGCAAGAATGCCCGGCGCCAGCAGTAGGGCGGTTACGACGACAGATTCTGAATAATACGTTCAGCAACCGGAAAGAGCACCTCAGCGGTGCTCTTTTTTATGCTCTTCAGCCGGTATTTCGCTTTGCGCCGCGTTGAGCCCGAGCAGCATTTCGGTCTGCGCGGGCGGCAGCGGCGGTCCGATCAGGTAGCCCTGCAGCGCGTCGCAGCCAAACGCCAGCAGCTGGCTCATGGTCCGTTCAGATTCCACCCCTTCTGCGATCACGGTCAGGTTTACCTGGTGCGCCAGGCGGATCATGGCGTCGAGCAGCTGCTCCCCGTGGGGTGCGTCCAGAAATACCGTGGTGATCTTCTGGTCGATTTTGAGCGAGGTGAACGGAATCCGGCCTGCCTGCCCCAGCGTGCAGAAGCCCTGGCAGAAATCGTCCAGGTAGAGCTGGACGGACATCCCGGACAGTTTTTCCAGGTTATCGCGGACCTGCTCCTGGCCGGGATCGAGGGCGGCTTCGTGGATTTCCAGGATCAGGCGTTCAGCCGGCAGACCGGTACGGACGAGCACCTGGCGAACCCGTTCGGGCAAATCCGACGCGGTCAGCTGGCTGTCGCTGAGGTTGACGGTCAGCCGGCAGGAATCCAGGCCGTCAATCAGGCCGCTTTCCAGCCAGCGCTGCATCTGCCCGCAAGCGGCCTGCAACGCCCAGTCGGCCAGTTGGCGGTCGATGCCGATCTCCCGGGCCAGGGGTAAGAAAGCCATCGCCGGCAGCAGGCCGTCCCGCGTGGAATTCCAGCGCAGCAACGCTTCAAGCGCGAGGATGCGCCCGTCCTGGGCCGCGATGATCGGCTGATAGTAGAGCAGCAGTTCCCCGCGCTCCAGCGCCAGGCGCAGCCGGCGCTCAAAGTCGATTTTCACATCGACCGCAGCTTTCATCGTTTCGTTGAAGAAGGCGATCCGGTCACGTCCGCCGTTCTTGGCCCGGTACAGGGCGATATCGGCCTTGTCCAGCAGCTCCTGGACCTGCGTGCCGTCTTCCGGGAACAGGCTGATCCCGATGCTGGCGCTCATCGTCTGGGGGACGCCCATCACATCGACCGGCTGGCGGATGGATTCCAGCAGGCGGCCGGCAACCGCCATGGCATCCTGACTGCCGGTCAGGTGCTGCATGATCACCGCGAATTCATCGCCGCCGAGCCGGGCCAGTGTGTCCGCCTCACGCAGGCAGGCGGCCATTTTCCGGCTGATCTGCTGCAGCAGCGTGTCCCCGGCCTGGTGGCCGTAGCTGTCGTTAATCCGCTTGAAGTGATCCAGATCGACGGCCAAAACGGCTATTTTTTCCTGGTGGCGGCCGGCGTCCCGGATGGCCCAGTGCAGACGGTCTGACATCAGGTAACGGTTGGGCAGCCGGGTCAGCTGGTCGTAATAAGCCATGTTGAGCAGCTGGCGGCCCTGGGTCTGGCCATCGGTCAGCGCGTCCAGGTAAACGGCGGCCTGACCGGTCTGACCGGCCAGGACCTGGCCGGTCAGGCGTATGGTCTGAAGGCTTTCTCCCAGGGTCAGGCGGACGTCGATGGTCTGGGCTTCCGGCTGGCGAAACACCCGGCCGAGCCAGGCCAGCACTTCATCCTGGTCTTCCGCGATGAAACAGGCTGCGAACAACGCTCCAGAACCGGCACCGGCGAGCAGCCAGTCCGCCCTTTCGTTGCCCGCCAGGATCCGCCCCTCCGGGTCAAGGACCAGGCAGGCCCAGGGTGCCTGACGAACCAGGTCGGCATACGAAATGCCGGCCTCCTCAGCCAGACGATCGGCGTCTTTCTGCTCGAGTCCCCTGATGTTCATGCTCAGCTCCATGTGCTGCTGCGGTGTTGACCCACCGCCGCTGGATGTCTTTTGTTTCAGTATAACACGGATGCGGCAGATTTAGCCGTAATCGGCACGCGGCTCAGACAAACAGGCGAATCCGCCCGATGACATCGGCATCGAGCAGGCGCAGGCGCGCGGCCAGCTGGCCTTCACTCAGCACGGCGTCCCGACCGACCAGCCAGGCATGCTCGTGCAGGTCCTGAGCCTGGACCGGTTCCGCCCCATACGGTCCGAAGAGCTCGCGGACGCGTTCGGCCGGCAGGCTGTCGCGCAGGCGCACCAGCGCCTGAACGGGGCAGTCGTCGTGCGGACGGACGATCGTGCGGTCGCTGACGGCCCAGGTGATCAGGTGGGGCAGCCGGCCAAGATGCATGGCACATTCGATGACATCGGCGACCACCGCGCTGGCGGTCGGCAGCTTGCCGGCACCGCGGCCGTAAAAGAGCGCCTCCCCCAGGGCATTGCCCTCGACCAGAATGGCGTTGTTGACATCGTCGGCGACGGCGATGGGATGGCTGCGGCTGATCAGCATCGGGGCCACGATCATGTCCGCCTGCTGGTCCAAAAGCAGGCGGAAGCGGCCGATCAGCTTGAGTTTCATCTGCAGATGCTGGGCATAGAGCAGATCGGGCGGCATGATGCTGGTGATGCCTTCTGTATGCACCTGGCGGCTGTCGATGTATTCGCCCAGCGTGATGCTGCCCAGGATAGCCAGCTTGCGGCAGGCGTCCAGCCCGTCGAGGTCCGCGGTCGGGTTCTGCTCGGCATAGCCGTGTTCCTGCGCTTCGCTCAGGGCCTGCTCGAAACGGATGCCCGCCGCGTCCATGCGCGTCAGGATGTAGTTGGTGGTGCCGTTCAGGATACCGGCGACCAGCTGGATGACATTGGCGGACAGGCACTTGTGCAGCGGCCGGACAATCGGAATGCCGCCGCCGACGCTTGCCTCGTACATGTAGCTGATGCTTTTGGCCTGGGCCAGCGCCATCAGCTCAGGTCCGTGGGCTGCGACCAGCTCCTTGTTGGACGTGACGACGTGCTTGCCGGCTTCAAGGGCGCGCCGGGACAGCTCGAGGGCGATGCCGGTGCCGCCGATCGTTTCGACCACGATGGCAATGTCCGGATCCTCGAAGATGTCCTCGGCCCGGTGGGTGACACGGTCGCCGAACGGGTCGTCGGGAAAATCGCGAAGATCCAGGATTTTCTTGATGTTAATGCCCTGGCCGGCTTTCTTCTCGATCGCGTCCGCGTTCATGCGGCACACTTCCGCAACCCCTGAACCGACGACCCCGTAGCCCATGATGGCGATGTTGATCATATGCTTTCCTCCTGCTGGCGGCACGTCAGTCCCTGGCCAGGATCCGGTATGAGCGCACGCCCGGGATCCTGGCGATTTCCTCGAGCATCGCCTCCAGGCCGGTTGTCATGCGCTCGGTTTCGATCGAGATCGAAACATCCGCCAGGCCGTTGATCGGGATGTTCTGGTTGATCGTCAGAATGTTGGCCTTGCCACGCGCCATGCAGTTGATGATGCCGGACAAGATGCCCGGGAAGTTCTCCACGGCGAAAATCAGGGTGACCAGGCGGCCGCGCGACGTCTCGTAGAAAGGCAGCACGGCGTCTTTGTACTTGTAGTAGGCGCTGCGGCTGAGCCCGATGCGCTGGACCGCATCGTTGACCGAATCGGCCTTGCCCGAGCTGAGCAGGCGCTTGACCGCCATGACCTTGACAAAGACCTCGGGAAGCATGTCGGATTTGACCAGGTAATATTCGCTTTCCATGCCGTCACCTTCCGCCGGCCTAAGCCGGCTTTGTCCGCCGAATGAAAACATTCGTCCGTGAAGGATACTATAGCACGGCGCTTAGAGCCGGTCAAGCAGCAGCTGGGCCAGGGCCCGCAGGGCCATGCCGCGATGGCTGATCCGGTTCTTTTCGTCTTCCGGCAGCTCAGCCATCGTGAGGCCGCGCTCCGGCAGAAAAAAGATGGGGTCGTAGCCGAAGCCGCCCTCCCCGTGCGGTTCGGGGGCGATCCGGCCGTCCACCTGGCGCAGCACGGTTTCGGCGCTGCCGTCCGGGAAGACCGCAGCCAGAGCACAGATAAAGTGCGCCGTCCAGCTTGGTGCGGGATACGGCTGCAGCCACTGGTGGAGACGGGCGATTTTCTCAGGGTAGCCGGCGGTTTCGCCGGCAAAGCGGGCGGAATGGAGTCCGGGGGCGCCGTCGAGCACGTCGATCGACAGCCCGGAATCGTCCGCCAGAACCAGGCCGCCCGTCACGCGATGCACCGAGCGGGCCTTGATCAGGGCGTTTTCCAGGTAATCGGCGCCGTCTTCCGTGATCTGGCCGGTAAAACCGGCCTGGCGCATCGAGACAGCCTGCCAGGGCGGATCGGGCAGGATCTGGCAAAACTCGCTCAATTTTCCTGCGTTGTCTGTGGCGATAATCAGGCGCATGGACTTTCTCCTATCACACGTTCTGGCCGGGCCGCACCCAGCCGGCGGGGTAGAGATTTTTCAGGATGGGCGGCTGCGTGAGCCGTGCCCAGCCCAGCGGCCAAATCCCCTGGCCGGTTCCCAGGGCAATCGCAGCCAGGGTCCCGGACGGCCAGCCGGAAACATCCTGGTCTTCAGGCACAAACAAGGTTTCTCCACGCAAGCACTGGCGGATCAGGCTGTGCCCTTCCGGCGCGGCCAGGACATGGCTGAGTTCAAGCTGGCTCAGACTGAGCAGCAAAGCCTGCGACGGCAAGAAGCGTGCCCCGCTGCGGCCTTTGCGCTGCACCTGGCCCAGGAAAATCCCGGTTTTGAGCCTGTAGAGGCCATGGAAATCCGGGCACGGCGGCACCAGATGCAGGCGGCCGTTCTCGGCACGCCGCCGGTGGTTCTCAAGCCAGGCGGCCAGCCGGTCATGTCCGGCCGGGCTCAGAACCTCGCGGCTAAAAGCCGCGAAGGCTTCCCAGTCTTCAGCGCAGCCTTGTTCGGCCGGCAGCTCGGGCAGGGCCCTGGCTGGCCCGGCACAGTCCGCCGCTTTGACCAGCCAGGCGCAAAAATGGCCCTCCCCTGCCGCCCGATGCGGCCAGATCCGGGCCGCGCCGGTCAGCTGAGAGGTCAGCGGCAGCGCGTCGTCGACACCGGGCGCCTTGGGAATGGCGCGGATGGCAGCCTCCGGATGGTCCGCCAGAAAACGGGCGATCTGCGCTTCATTCTCGGTCAGGGAAAACGAACAGGTGGAATAGATGAGCCGCCCGCCCGGCCGCAGCATCTGCCAGGCACTTTCCAGGATCTGGCGCTGCAGCAGCGAGCAGGATTCGGGACCGTAGCTCAGATAACTCCTGGCTGCGTGGTCGTCGCGGCGCATCATGCCGGATCCGGAACAGGGCACATCGGCCAGCACGGCGTCAAAATAGCCGGGAAGCGCCCGAGCCAGATCTTCCGGCGAGGCAGATGTCAGCACGGCCTGGGTACAGCCGGTCAGTTCCAGGTTGCGCTGCAGAGCCCGGACGCGCTCGGCGGATATCTCGTTGGCCCAGAGCAGGCCCTCGCCGCCGAGGTCGGCCGCAATCCGGGCGGACTTGCCCCCGGGTGCGGCGCACAAGTCAAGCACCTTTACACCGGGGCGGGCTGCCAGCACCTGAGCCGGCAGCATGGCGCTGGGTTCCTGGATGTAATACAGGCCGGCCGCGTGTCCGGCCAGCTTGCCGGCCTGCAGCCCGGCAGGCAGCCGGAAGCCGTCCGCCGACCAGGCGACCGGCTCGATATCCTCGGGGGCAAAGCCGCTTTGCGCGGCCAGGTAGCGCCGCAGCAGGCCGGGGGTGATTTTCAGCCTGTTGGCCCGCAGTCCGGCGGTCGACGGCTCCTGCAGGGCCTGCAAAAATTCCGGCCACTGCCCGAGCCGGCCGAACTGCCCGAACAGCGCGCGCATTTCGGCTAGAAAAAGATCCGGCAGCTGTCTCATCTGTCCTGTCTCCAGATCACAAGGACAAGCTGTCGCACAGCACGTAGGCGGCTTTCTTGACCGTATCCGGGTCGACCGGCGAGGCAAACCCCATTTCGCTGAGCAAGTCCCCTGCGGGGATTTGCTCGCTTTGCGTGCAAAGCTTATCGAAGCGCCGCCAGGCAGAGGCCGGGTTGCGCCGGATCTGGCCCAGGTAGTCGAGACTGGTCAGTGCGGCCAGGCCGGGCGTGATGGCCGCGAAGGGATCGGCCCAGAAGGCGGTTTCGAGCTGCCAGGCCCGTCCGGATGTCAAGCAGGGCATCTGCTCGTAATCGAGGTCCGGCAGGTAACGCTTTTCCAGGTTCAGCCAGAGCGCGTTGCGCTCATCCGCCGTCAGCAGCTGATTCTGGTACAGGCCGGACGCGAATTCGTCCAGCAGGCAGACGCGCGGCAGGTCAAGCAGCTGTTCGGTCAAATGCAGCATGACGGCATCGTCATGGACCGGACCGATGACGTCTGTCAGCTGGGGCAGAAGCAGCAAGGTAAAGGTCTGCCCCTGGACCTGACGGAGCAGGCCGTCTGGCGGCACGAGCGAATCGGAGCCAGCCCCTTCCCGGCTGCGCACGGCGCCATAGGCCTGCCCGATAACCGTCAGCGCCTGGAACAGGTCGCGGCTGGAGCCGGCGGAGCGGACATGGACGAAAGGCATCGCCGGCGCGGGCAAATCGACCCACGCCGCCTGCTCGATCTGGCTGGGGTCTTCCGCGACAGCCAAGTAACCGCCCGATAACAGGTCCTCGATCAGGGACGGTGCGGCGCCGCTCAAGCTGCGCAGGGCACGGCCGGCCCGTTCCAGGCTGTCCGGCAGGCTGCTTGCCAGCTGCAGGTCGCCGCCCGGGAACAGGCAGGGCAGATCGTACCAGGCCAGCAGTGCGACGTTCAGGCGCCGCTTCTGCAGGCGGCGGGCTTCGCGCGCGGCCGGAACCAGGTAACGGATGACCGTTGTGCGCACCTGCTCGATGGCCGCACGGTTCTGGAGCAGCCCGTCCTGGCGACGGGCGGCCAGTTCGGCGAAGCTGTCCAGCCCCAGCCGGGAAGCGACCTGCTGGCGGCATTTGATCAGGTTGTCGCAGTGCTCGTCCAGGTCCTGGGCATAGGCGGCCAGGCTGTCGTCCAGGGCAAGGGCCGCCTGACGGCGCAGGGCGCGGTCCGGACTGCGCAGGGTCAGTGCGATCTGGTCGAGGGTCTGGTCTTGCCCGTCAAGCCTGACGCGCAGCCCGTCGATGAACTGGCGGTATTCGGCCACCAACTGCCTTTCCCGTGCCATCTCCTGGGCCGCTTCCGGCTGAAAGCTGTAGCGGAACCGTCCGGCCGTCTCGAAGGTCAGGCGGCCGATCTGGGTTTCCAGCTCAGCGCGGTAGCGTGAACTGGCCAAGGCCGCGAAAAACTGCTGCAGGTGATGCAGGTAGCGCCCTTCTGCCCGCCCAAAAAAATCGAGTTCCTCGCCATGTTCCATCCCGGTTTGCCCGCCGCGCAGGCAGGCGACCGTGGCGAGGGCTTTCGCGAGCCGGTACTGGCCGGTCACGCGCTCCATGTCCTGAACGGCGGCCAGGGCACTGGGTGCGCTCATGGCCAGGCGCAGATGCAGCCGCGCGCGGCGCAGCTGGTTTTCCACCTGGTCCAGGTCCGGACGCTGATAGGTCAGATCGGAAAGGTCAGGCATGCGATCACATCCGCTCGACGACGCCGATGCCGACCAGGTCCAACCCGACCCGGATCGCCAGGCAGACAGCCTGCAGCAGGGCCAGGCGGGACTGGCGCAGCAACGCGTCTTCGGTCTTCAGAATTGGTTCGTGGTTGTAATACTTGTTGAAGGCGCGGGCCAGCGCGGTCACCTGGCGCAGCAGGATGTAGGGTTCGTACAGCTCGGCGGCCCGGACGATCGCCTGGTCGAAGCCATCCAGCAGCTTGGCGATCGCGAATTCGTCCTCAGAGGTCAGCACCGCCGCGCAGGTATCCGGCACGGCCTGTCCCTCGGCTTCGGCCTTGCGCAGGATGGAGCGGGCGCGCGCATAGGTGTACTGGACATAGGGCGCGGAGTCGCCGTCGAAATCCAGCATTTCTTCCCAGGAAAAGACGATGTCGCGTTCGCGGCCGTTCTTCAGGAAGGTATAGACGATGGCGCCAAGTCCGATTTTCTCGGCGGCTTCATCGATCTCGGCCATCGGCATGTCGGTCTGGCGCAGCCGCGCGTTTTCCGCGATGATGTCGCGTGTCTTGTCGACGCATTCCTGGAGCAGGTCGGCCAGAAAGATGACATCGCCGCTGCGGGTCGACAGCTTGCGGTCGGGAAACTTGACCAGGCCGAAGCCGACATGGACACAGTTTTTGGCGGCGGTGACACCGGCCTTGTCCAGGACGGCAAACACCTGGCGGAAATGCAGGGCCTGGGGCGTGCCGACGACATAGATGTTGCGCGCGAAGCGGTACTGCTCCCAGCGGTACAGCACGGCGGCCAGGTCACGCGAGGCATAGATGGTCGTCCCATCGGACTTGAGGACGATGCACGGGGGCAGCCCGTACTCGTCGAGCATCACGACCTGGGCGCCCTGGCTTTCGACCAGGATGCCGCGGTCCCTGAGCAGGTTGACCACGGCCGGGATGCGGTCCGAATAGAAGCTTTCGCCCAGGTAGCTGTCAAACGTGACGCCCAGCCGCTCGTAGACCGTCGCGAATTCTTTGAGGCTGAGGTCGCGGAACGTCTGCCACAGGGCTTTTTCCGGTTCGGAACCGGCTTCGAGCTGGCGGAAGGCCTCGCGCGCCTGGTCCTCCAGTTCCGGGTGTGTTTCGGCCTGCTCGTGGAAGCGGACATAAATGCGCAGCAGCTCGCGGATCGGGTCGGCCGCGACAGCCGCCGCGTCGCCCCACAGGCGGTAGGCGACGATTAGCTTGCCGAACTGCGTGCCGTAATCGCCCAGGTGGTTGACGCGCACCGTCCGGTAGCCGAGGTGGTCGTAGAGGCGATGCAGCGCCTGGCCGAGAATCGTGGTGAAGGCGTGCCCGACATGGAAGGGCTTGGCGATGTTGGGCGAAGAATATTCGACGACGACGGTCTGTCCGGCACCCAGCGTCTGCCGGCCCAGGCTGTCGCCGGCTGCGAGCACATGCTGGACGGCCGCCTGGACAAACCGGGCCCGGTCGACGAAAAAGTTCAGGTAGCCTTGCACCGGCTGGACATCGGCCAGCTGGGTTATGCTGCCGCGGGCAAGTCCGGCCAGCTCTTCTGCGATTTTCGCCGGTGCGCGGCGCAGATGCTTGGCCAGGCGGAAGCAGGGAAACGCGTAGTCGCCCAGCGACGGCTGAGGCGGTATTTCGATCCAGGCGTCGATCTGGTCCTGTTCAAGACCGGTCTGGCCGGCCAGCCATGTGACGATCTGATTGCGAAAGTCCATGTTTTTCCTCCGATGCCGGCGCCATGGAGCCGGTTTCTATCCTGACAATTTATCACCTGTTGCCGCGGCCTGTCAATTTGGCCGCAGATCCGTCTGTTCCGTTTCCTGTACAAAAAGAAGGCATTGGTGTACACTCTGAGGCAGAAACGGAACGGATCGGGAGGTCTACCATGAAATGCAACCGCTGCGGGACTGATAACCCCAAAGGGAAAAGCGTCTGTAAAAAATGCGGCGCATTCCTGTATTCGGCCAATCCGAACAACCGGGTCCCGCTGACCAAAGAACAGAAAAGCGCACGCCGCAAATCGTTGTTCAAGGGGTCGGCCCTCGGTTGTCTGTGGTCTGTCCTGATTATCGTCGGCATGTTCTTCGTGCTGGGCATCATCAGCTATCTGCTGGTCCGCTTTGTCATCCCCGAAGAATATTTTTCCGATGTGACCATCGAGACAAGCGGCTCCGTGACACCAGGCGCGACCAGTCTCCCCGCTTCCTCCAACTGACCGGGCCGCTGCCCATGCTCGCGCGATCAGCCGGGGCCGATGCCCCGGCTTTTTTGTGCCTGCGGTACGTCGCGGGGTTCGAAACGGAACTCGGCCGGCTTGTCCGCCACCGGTCCGGACGCGGTCTGGGCCTGCTGGCACAGGTAGGCCTGGCAGTCCAGGTGGGCTTTGCCGCGCCGGTCGACGCGTACGCTCGTCCCGTCCGGCTGCATCAGGCGGGCGCGGTCGGTGTCCGCCAGCTGGATCTGCAGCACCTCCATGACGCGCTGGTGGATCGCACGGTCCTGAACAGGAAACATCAGCTCGACCCGGCGGTCCAGGTTACGCGGCATCCAGTCGGCGCTGGACAAGAACAATTCTTCGCGACCATCATGGAAAAAATAGAAAATCCGGCTGTGTTCCAGGAAACGGCCGATGATGCTGCGGACCCGGATCGTTTCCGACAGCCCTGCCACGCCCGGCCTGAGGCAGCAGATGCCGCGGATGATCAGGTCGATCTGCACCCCGGACTGCGCGGCCTGGTAGAGGCGGTCGATCATCAGGGGGTCGACCAGGGAGTTGGCCTTGATGATGATATGCGCCGGGCGGCCGGCCCGGGCGGCCCCGATTTCCAGATCGATGTGCTTTTCCAGTTCGCGGCGCAGCCAGTAGGGGGCGACCGTCAGGTGGTGCCAGGTCTGCGGGGCCGCGTAGCCCGACAGCATGTTGAAAAAAGCCGAGGCATCTTTGCCGATGTTTTCGGCGCAGGTCATCAGGCCCATATCGGTGTAGAAGCGGGCGGTGATGTCGTTGTAATTGCCGGTACCCAGGTGGACATAGCGGCGGATGCCGTCTTCATCCCGGCGGACGACCAGCGTGATCTTGCTGTGGGTCTTGAGGCCGACCAGGCCGTAGATCACGTGGCAGCCGGCCTGTTCAAGCTGGCGGGCCCAGTGGATGTTGTTCTCCTCGTCGAAACGGGCCTTGAGCTCGACCAGCACCATGACCTGCTTGCCCCGCTCGGCGGCTTCAGCCAGGCTGTGCACGATCGGCGACTGGCCGCTGACCCGGTATAAGGTCTGCTTGATGGCCAGGACATCGGGGTCGCGGGCGGCTTTTTGCACCAGCTCGATCACCGGATCGAACGAATCGAAGGGGTGGTGCAGGTAGATGTCCTGCCTGCGGATGGCGGCGAAAATGTCGGTTTCGTCCTGCAGACAAAACGAAGGGGCCTGATAGGGCGGATAGACCAGTTCGGGACGCTTGTTGCCGTCGTACAGCTGGTTGAGGAACGTTAAGTCGAGCGGTCCGTCGATGGTATAGATATCCTCCGGCCCGACGCTCAGCAGTCCGATCAGCTGATCCATCAGGTGCTCATCCATGTCTTCTTCTGCTTCCAGGCGGATCACCTGGCCCCACTGGCGCATCTTGAGCAGCTTTTCGATCTCCTCGAGCAAATCGGAGGCATCATCCTCGTCGATATCGAGATCCGCATTGCGCATGATGCGGAAGCACCAGGCCTGGCCGATCGTGACCCCGCTGAAGAGGGTGTCCAGATGCATGCGGATGACATCCTCCAGCAGGATGCAGGCGTGCTGGCCATCGGCCGGCACGGCCAGCAGCCGCGGCACGACCGCCGGTACCTGAACGATGGCGAAATCGTGGTCCGGATCAGTTTCGCTGTTTTTCTGCGTTTCGACACTGACACACAAATTGAGCGACCGGTTGGCGATCAAGGGAAACGGGCGGGCCGCGTCGATGGCCATCGGCGTCAGAATCGGGTAAAGCGTCGAATGGTAGTAGCGCGAGACATAATCCAGCTGCGCTTCGCTGAGCTGTTCGGGTTTCAGCAGGACGATTCCCTCCCGGGCCATGGCCGGCAGCAGCGCCCGGCTGAACGTCGAATACTGGCGATGGACCATCTGGTGCGTCTGGACAGAGATGGCGTCAAGCTGCTGCAAAGGCGTCATGCCGGCCGGGTCCTGCCGGTCGAAGCCGGCGTTGACCAGGTCCTTGAGCGACGCCACCCGAATCATGAAAAACTCATCGAGATTGGAACAGGTGATCGCCAGGAAACGCACCCTTTCGAGCAGGGGGTTCTGCTTGTCCCTGGCCTCCTCCAGAACACGGTCGTTGAAGGCAAGCCAGCTAAGCTCCCGATTGATGAAGCGATTGAGCGGTACGGGCGTTTCCTGGCTGGCCGTCTTGCCGCTGCTTTTTTTCTTGCGCGCTGCTTTCATGCTCGAATGCTCCTGATCTTGATCACCGGCTGGTGGGCAAACAGCTGCTGAAACAATCGTCCCTGCCGTTCCAGTGCCCAGATCTCCAGCAGGATGTCGTGACGCGTCTTGACCTGCAGAACGAGCCGGCCGGGTTCCAGTGTGACGTCAAGGCTGCCGATCTTTTGCTGGTGACCGCTGTCCAGGGCGTTCGCGATGCGCAGCAGGGCGGTCAGCTTGGCCACCTCGATCCGGTCTGCTTGCGGCAGATCGGCAAATCCGGGCAGATCCATGGCGAAGGGGCCGATGTGAAAACCCGCCGTCCAGGCGATCAGGGCGATCTCGCGCTGGCTCAGTCCGATGATCTCGCTGGCCAGAATCAAGTTCCGCGATTGGATGTGATGCTTAGACATGTTGATGTATTTACCCGTGTCGTGGAGCTGGACAGCCACTTGCAGCAGCAGCCGGGCCTGCGCGTCGAGCCGATGCAGCCGGATGGTCTCGTCAAACAGGAGCAGCGCGGTCTTCTCGACGAAGGCGGTATGGTGCACATTGACGTGGTAGCGCCTGGCGATGTAGCGGCTGGCGTTCAAGGTATCCTGGCGGATGTCATGCGGCGGTTTGAAGCCGTAATGCTGGCTGGCAAAATCGATCAGGATGGCGTCACAGAGGTCGGCCGACGGCAGCTGCAGGCGGTTCACCCCGGTGTAAAGCACGAATTTTCGCAAAATCAGCGCCGTCGGCAGCAGCAAGGTCGCATGCTCGACCGGGATGGCGCTGTGCGACGCCAGATCGGCAGGCCTTTCGCTGAGCAACAGCTGCACCAAACGGTCCAGCTGCTCCTTGCTGAGGACGGCGTTCTCATCCGGGTTGAGGCCGGCCAGCTTCTTGAGGTAGGGCAATTCACCGCCCAGGAAGATGAGATGCTGGTACGCGATGCCCTTAGGTTCGAGCAGGCGGTAGTTGTCCAGATCGCTGGCGATGTACTCGTCCATCAGGCCGGCGAAATCAGCCGTGCGGCGCTCGAGGTCGGCCAGCAGGTCGCGGATGCGCAGTGAGCCAAGCAGCATGTTCTGGCTGAAGATGAATTGTCCCTTATCGTAGACACTGACCTGGATGGAGCCGGAGCCGACATCGACGATCAGGGTCCCCTGGCTGATCAGGCTGCCGAATTCGGGCAGCCGGGATGAGGCCGCCAGCAGATGGAACGCCCGTTCCTCGGCGTTGTCGAGGATGTTCAGCGCCAGCTGGCTGTGCCGTTCGACCTGGTCGAGGGCGTAGTCCCGGTTAGCGGCTTCGCGCATCGCGCTGGTGGCAACCGCCCGGCATTCGGCGACACGGTAGCCCTCGAGGTTGCGGACAAATCCCTCCAGGACTTGCAGGCACGCGTCCAGGACGGGCTGGCTGATCTCGCCGCGGGCATAGGTGTCCGTTCCCAGCGGCAACGTGCGGTGCAGCGTCTCCAGGACACGCGGCAGCGCGTCCTTGTCCAGCTCAGCGATCTTGAGCATGATCTCGGTCGAACCGACATCAATCGCGGCGTAGACCTTCTTGCGCGCCATGCGGGGCCCCCTCAGTCCTCTTCATCGCCAAAGGCGATGCCCAGGGCCCGTCCGGAACGGATCAGGCTGGAATCCAGCGCCACCTGGCGCCGCTTGCCGGCGACTTCGGCCAGCGGAACTGGAACCGTCTGGCCGTCGCGCAGGCCAACCATGCAGCCGAAGCGGTTCCTGACGATCAGGTCCGCGGCGGCCGTGCCCAGCATGGTCGCCAGGACGCGGTCATACGGACAAGGCTGGCCGCCCCGCTGAAAATGGCCGGGCACGGTCACGCGGATCTCCTGGCCCATGCTTTTTTCCAGGTCATGGGCCAGTTGGTAGGCGACAGACGGATAACGCCAGTTCATGCGGCTGGCCTTCTGTTCTTTGCGGGACAAAGCGGCTTCCTTGTCGGACAGGGCACCTTCGGCGATCACGATGATCGAAAAGCGCTTATGCTGCTGCTGACGCTTCTCCAGAGCGGCCGTGACGGCCGCCATGCGGTAGGGAATCTCCGGGATCAGGATCACATCGGCGCCGCCCGCCATGCCGGCATGCAACGTCAGATGGCCGGCCTTGTTGCCCATCAGCTCGATGATGAAGACCCGCCCGTGCGAGGTGGCGGTTGTATGGATGCCGTCGACGACCGCGGTCGCGATGTTCACGGCGCTCTGGAAGCCGAAGGTGATGTCGGTGCCGCAAAGGTCGTTGTCGATCGTTTTGGGCAAGGTCACGACCGGAACGCCGGCTTCACTGAGCAGGTGGGCCGTCTTGTGCGTCCCGTTGCCGCCCAGGATAACCAGGGCGTCCAGCTTGCGTTTGGCGATGGTCGCCAGCATGCCGGCCAGCTTGTCCGGTCCATCCGGCTTGTCCGGATCCAGCGGATCGCGCACCTGCTTGAACGGTTGGCGCGACGTTCCCAGGATGGTGCCGCCAACGGTCAGGATGCCGGAAAAGTCGGCGGGCTGCATGAGGCGGGCGTCATCAAGCATCAGGCCGCGGTACCCGTCCTGGAAACCATGCAGCTCCAGTTCGTCACACGCTTCGTAGAGCGCTTTTGCGACGCCGCGCAAGGCGGTGTTGAGACCCTGGCAGTCGCCGCCGCTGGTCAGAAGGCCAATTCGTTTCATGTCCTGTTCCCTCCCGGCGGTCTCGCTCGCCGCCTGAGCCTGTCAGTCAACGGGATCGGATTACTTTCATTATAACCGCGATTTGGGCGTTCCGACAATCACGGGGTGGCTGCGCGCCGGCTTTTTTCGCTTTTTATTGCATGTGGGCCGGTAAATCGGTTATCATGATAGGAGAGGTGAACAATAATGGAAAACGGCAAGGAAAATCCCAGCGACATCCGTCTGGCTGTTCTGATTGATGCCGACAACGTTTCGCATACGAACATCCGCGGCATGATGGAAGAGATCGCCCGTTACGGCAACGCGACAATCAAGCGGATTTACGGTGACTGGACCCGGCCCAACCTGGGCGGCTGGAAACACCTGCTTTTAAATTACGCGATCACACCGGTGCAGCAATTTGGCTATACGACCGGCAAGAACGCGACCGACTCCGCCATGATCATCGACGCCATGGACATTCTCTATTCGGAAAAAGCCGACGGCTTCTGCCTGGTCTCCAGCGACAGCGACTTCACGCGGCTGGCCACCCGCCTCCGGGAGGCCGGCAAAACCGTCTATGGCATCGGCGAACAAAAGACGCCCAATGCCTTTATCGCCGCCTGCGACCGCTTCATTTACATGGAAATCCTGGACGAGTCATCCCACGAGGAGCCCGAGAGCAGCACACCTGAGGTTGCCGCCACGGAACAGAAGCCGGCCAAGCAGCCGGCCCAGGCCAAGAAGAAAAAGACGATCAAGAAGATCAGCTCGGACGTGATCAAGCTGATCTCGTCGACGATCAGCGATGTCGAGGACGAGAACGGCTGGGCGTACTTGGGTGAAGTCGGCAGCTTGCTGCTGAAAAAGCAGCCGTCGTTCGATTCGCGCAACTACGGCTTTGAGAAGCTGACCCCGATGATCAAGGCGATCGGGTTGTACGAGATCGACGTGCGCGAGGGTGCGCATTCCTCATCCAAGCACATATATATCCGGATCATGAACAAAAAGAGTTGATCTCCCGCGCCTGATCTGGCATCCTGTTGGTTGACGCGCCGCGCCTGGGCGGCAGGCGTCCGGGAGGGCTGTCATGATTTGGGACAACGCGCTTTTGGTCGGCAATCAGGTCCTGATCCTGTTTTTGCTGATTTTCGTCGGGTTGGCGGCCCGTCGTTTCCATCTGCTCGACGAGCAGGGCGTTCATCAGCTGACCAACCTGCTTTTGGTGATCATCACGCCGACCGTGATCATCCTCTCGTTCCAGACGCCGTTTGAGCGCACGCTGCTCCTGGGGATCCTGATCGCAGCCGGGTTCGCTGTCCTGACCCATGTCGTCGGCGCCGTCGCCGGGCGTATCTGCTTTCGGCACCAGCCGGACGGCCGCCGCCGGGTTCTGTCCTATGCGGTGGTCTTCTCCAACTGCGGCTTCATGTGTCTGCCTTTGCTGGATGCCGTCCTGGGCAGCCGGGGCATCTTCTATGGCTCGGTCTATATCGCCGTATTCAACATCGCCCAATGGACGTACGGAATCATCCTGATGGCCGGGCGGCAGCAGGAAATCAAGCTGCGCCGCGCGCTGTTAAATCCCGGTACGGTGGCGCTCCTGATCGGGCTGCCGCTGTTTTTGGCGGGCATCCGCCTGCCCGCGCTGCCGACGCGGGTGCTCGAATATGTCGCGGCGGTCAACTCGCCGGTCGCCATGTTCATTATCGGGGCCCAGATGGCGTCGGTCAGCCTGCACCGGATCACCGGTCCGGGTTCTTTTTCCCTGGCCGTCGCCCTGCGCTTGCTGGTCGTCCCCCTGGTCATGTTGCTGGGCTTGCTGCTCATCCCGCTCGACCGGGTGCTGGCCCTGTCCATCCTGATCCCGGCGGCCGCGCCGGCCGCGGCTGCGACCGCGATCTTCGCCGGGCGCTACAAGCAGGACACGACGCTGGCGACCCAGCTGGTGACGGTCACAACGTTTTTATCCATCTTGACGATGCCCTTGCTGATCCTTGTCCACGATCTGCTCATCTAGGGGGCGGCGTTTTCCGGCTGTTCGGTGGAACCCGCCAGCAAACCGGTCGGAACGGGTTTGGAGACACGCCTGTTTTCAATGTTCATCAGGGGCTTGATCAGGAAGCAGGCGATCCCGATCAGGGTGCTGATCAGTCCGGGGATATAGACGATCGGCATCAGGCCGATCACGTTGGCCAGCGGTCCGGCGATGGCCAGGCTCAGCGGCATCGCCACCATGCAGACCACGGTCACGATCGACATGACGCGCCCCTGCATCTCCTTGTCCACCTTGGCCTGCATGATCGCCGTGGCAGGCGAGTTGATGTAGGCCGAGCACAAGCCACAGAGCGCGATCAGCACCAGCACGACCCAGAAACTGTCCGAGGCCACCAGGGCGATCCCGGCCAGGCCCAAACCGCAGACGATCTGGGCGATGTTGATGCTGACGATCTTGCGTTTGAAGCCACCCCAAATGGACAGCGACAGGCTGCCGGCGATCACCCCGATGGCCAAAGCCATTTCGAAAAAGCCGTATTCGCGCGCGCCGCCGTTAAAATGCCGCGTGATGATCAGGGGCATCATCGACAGGACCGGAGCCAGCAAAAAGTTGGACAGGCCGAAAACGATGATCAGGGCTAAAAGGCCCTTCCAGCGCAAGACATACTGGATGCCGATTTTCATATCCTGGAGGTAGCCGGCCAGCGGATGCCGCAGACCGTCCGACTGGCTGACACTGGGGATGGGCGCCGGCAGCAGCAGCAGGATGGCGATCCCCGCACTGACGACATCGATCAGGAGGATCTGGGCCAGGGGCAGCCATTCGATCAGGAGCGCGCCCAATAGCGGCGCCAAAAAGCTGATCGCCGAGCGCAGGATCTGGGTCACGGCGGCCGTCCGGACCAGGTGGATTTCCGGGGCGATCAGGGGAATGGCGGCCTCAAAGGCCGGCTGGTGGAAGGCGCTGCCCGCCGCGCGCAGGAACAAGAGCACGAAGATCAGCCAGATGGGCCGGTAGCCCAGGCTCATCAGCACCGCCATGACCAGCGTGGCCAGGGCGATAAAAGCATCTGACATGATCATGACCAGGCGGCGATTGATCCGGTCGGCCACGACGCCGGCCAGCGGCGAGAGCAAAATCACCGGCACCAGGCCGGTAATGGCCGCCAAAGATAAGATCACGGTCGAATCGGTTTCGCGGGTCAGCCACCAGATGATCGAAAACTGGACCAGCCCCGATCCGATCAGGGAAAAGGCCTGCCCGCCCAGGATCAGCGAAAATTTCAATTGCCAGGTGAAGCTGTCCCGTCCTTTTGCCATGCACGCGTCCCCTTATCGCTCTTAGTCGCTTCTCACCTGCATCAATTCGGATGATTGTTTATTATACCGTGACGAGACTGCCCTGCATAGACGAATTTCTCGCTATTCGAAAAAGGAGCACCGATCGCAAGCTGACTTGCAGGACGAAACGGGATCGTATATAATCGGGGAGCGCGGCGAGGTGTAGCGCAGTTGGCTAGCGCGCCTGCTTTGGGAGCAGGATGTCGGGGGTTCAAGTCCCTTCACCTCGACCAAAACCTCTACCACCTTATGACAGAACAGCAGTTGTCATGAGGTGGTATTTTTTCGTGAAAGAATTCGTAGCAGCGGTGCCGCAGCATGATTGAAATCATATTGGAAGCATGGTTAAACTAATTTATTGATCCCTAACGGGTATGATTGCAACAAATTGATCTTCATTACACCCGATAGGGCATAATTATTGCGAGAAGTCTTGAATTTATACCCTAAAGGGGATATTATAGATACATGCATACGATTGGTAAATTTATTAAAACGGAAAGAAAAAAGGCCGGATTGACGCAGGTAGAATTCGCCATGCGTTCGGGTCTGGGGTTGCGCTTTGTCAGGGAACTGGAACAAGGCAAGCAAACGGTACGCCTCGATAAAATCAATCAGGCACTGGCCATGTTTGGCATGGAAGCTGTACCCGGGAAGAAGGTCATGTAATTTTGGCATCTGAGTATCGAAAAGGCTATGTTTATATCCAGAATCGTTGTGCAGGCAGCATTGCTGAAACAAATGAAGGCTATACCTTTTTCTACCATGCAGATTATTTACGGACAGAAAACGCAGCTTCGGCAAGCCTGACTTTACCGCTTCGTGACCAGGAATATTGATCGACCACCCTGTTCCCTTTTTTTGACGGCTTGATTCCTGAAGGCTGGTTGTTCAGCGTTATCAGCCGAAAATGGAAAATTGATCCAAAAGACCGGTTCGGATTGTTGCTGGCAGCCTGCAGGGATTGTGTCGGCGACGTCAGCATCAGAAGCGAAGCAGATCATTAACGTGCTTGTGCTGCGGAAAACTGATTAAAGACACTTCGTCTAGTCAGGAAAAAGAAAACTGCTGGCATCGGAAATGCATCAGAAGCTTTTTCGGGACAGACACCATGCCCGTGTTGGAGATTGGCGAGAATCGCTTGCTGGAGCTGGTCCATGCTGCTGTCAGTAAAGGATTTACCATACCGGGCATACAGAAAAAGCTTTCTCTGCATTTATCCGGTGAACCAGCCGCAAGACTGACCAGCGTGGATTATGCAACGGGCTATATTCTGAAGCCGCAAACAGAGGAATATGGATCGCTGCCGGAGTTTGAGGATCTGGCCATGCGGCTTGCCGAAACGGCCGGCATCAAGACTGTACCGCATGCCCTGATTAAATTGACGGTGCTATGGCATATATCACAAAACGGTTTGATCGGGAGATCAGAGGCGATCGTGTACGCTTGCATGCCATGGAAGATTTTTGTCAGCTTTCAAACAGGCTGACCCAGGATAAATACAAAGGGTCGTATGAAAGCTGCGGCAAAATCATTAGTAAATATTCAGATCATCCCGGCCTGGACCTGTCTGAGCTGTTTCTTCGCGTGGCTTTCTCATTCATCAT
>JAAYJD010000119.1 GCA_012523135.1 Clostridiaceae bacterium | reverse complement strand
TTTTTGAAGACCACCAGAAACGTGGCCATGAAACCTTGCTTGGATCGCTCGGTCTGGCTGTGGTCGGGCTCGCGCACGACGAAAAAAGTCACCAGGATCGTCGCGGCCATGATCAGGCCGAAGATCAGGCCCACGTTGCTGTAGCCCTGGCGCGGCGTCGGAGCCATACCGACGACCGGCAGCACGATCGCCGCGCCCAGCAGGGTACCGATCACGGCGAAGCTGAAGCGAAAGCCGTTCAGGCTGGTCCGTTCCTTGTAGTCGCGGGTCAGTTCAGGCGTCAGCGACCCGTAGGGGATGTTGACGACGGTGTAGGCGGTATTGAGCAAACAGAGTGCCGCCGTCGCCCAGACGAACAGGAGCCAGGGCGACCCGCTGATCGCCGGGGCCGTGAAAAAATACCAGGACGCCAGGAGCAGCGGCAAGGCGCCGAACAGGAAATAGGGGCGGCGCCGCCCCATGCGGGTGCGGGTCCGGTCGGAAAGAAAGCCGACCATGGGGTCGGTGACGGCATCCCAGACCTTGCCGACCAGGATCGCCGCGCCGGCCAGGCCTGCCGCCAGCTGGACCGTGTCGGTCAGGTAGACCAGGGCGTAAAAGCCCATCGCCGTGAAAAACAAGTTGCCGCCCAGGTCGCCGATGCCAAAACCCAGCTTGACACCAAAAGTCAGGCGGTCTGTTCCTGTGCGGGATCCATGCGGCTTAGCGGTCATCTTCTCTCTCCTCCATGCAGGCCATGAATTGCGCCCGCAGCGCTTCAGATGCCTGGCGTGCGGCCTGCCTGCCGTCCTGGCCGGCATCGGCCAGGTGTGCGGTCAAATCGATCGGCTGGCCCGGAACCAGGCGGGCCTGCTTGCGGATGCGGTTGTTCCGGTTGGTGATGTTGCCGCCGCGCAGCCGCTTGAGCAAGTCGTCCAGGTTGATGACGGTTTCGACCAGGCGGTCGTAGGCGGAACCGGCCAGCGGCCTGGCGCGCAGGTAGCCGGACTGGTGGTAGGCCATCAGGTCGGCCAGCTCCATGTGGCGCATGGCCAGCCAGGCTTCGCCGGCCCGCCGCTGCGCCAGGGCGCGGCCCAGGACGGTGGCATCCGTCTCCACCGGGTAGATGCGGTCCCAGCCAGCCTGGCGGATCCGGTAAACGCGTTGAATCGGGTCATTGCCGGAGCCGGCCAGGCCCAGGATCGCTTCGCCTTGGCCCAGCGCGGCCGCCACCACGTTTTCCCAGCGCTGCTGGCGCGTCAAGTCAGCGGGCGGGCGGCAGGCGTAAAATGCTTCGCAGACCTCCAGGAGACGGTTTTCGACGCGTTCGGCCGCGTCCTGCATAACCAGCAGCTGCCGGTTAGCCAGATCCTTGTGCGGTGTCAGGCCGCACGCTTTTTCAAGACGGTGCAGCAGCGCGATCAGCTGCCCGGCGGATCGGGTGTCGTAGCGGTAATGGACCGAGACCGGTAAAATCTGGACCCGTTCGTTTCGGCCGGCCTGGGCCAGTTCCCGGGCACACCACAAGCCCAGGCGGACGGCACCCTGCTCGACGCGCGGCACGGCTTCGCTGTGGTAGGAGATCTGGCCTTCGGGCGACAGTGCCAGCGGGAATTTTCCATCCAGCAACAAGCTGCGAATGGTCCGGATGCCGGCGGTATCCGTCCGGGCATGGTAAACCGGAACCGCGCCGACACGCGGCAGGATGAAGCGGATCAGCGGGCCGCCCCACAAGGCCACAGCGTAATCGTGCACCATGTGCAGGTGCAAACGTTCCGGCAGAGGCTGGCCCGATCGGCGGGCCAGACGCGGCAGAATCTGCTGGAAGACATGCAGCAGCAGCTGCGGTTCGTCGCCATAGGGATGGCGGAAAGCAACCAGCAGCCGCGTCCGACCGGTCTGGAAGGCGCGCACGGCATCGACAAAGCGCTGCGGGCGGGCGAGCTCGATCCTGGTAAAAGCAAGGCCGAAGCGCAGGTAAAACGGCGCCAGGAAGCGGATCAGGGGCATCAGGGAACGGGAGACGCGTGCGGGCGGCAGGTGTCTGAACGGCCGGGCATCAAGCACGGGTTTGGCAACCAGTCCGGATCGCTTCATGGCACTCTCCATTCTGCCTGGACACGGCCAGTATTTCGGCGACAGGATGACCGTTCCATTATAGCCATCCGGTCAGCCATCCGCCAGCCCGGCCCCGCTTGTTACCTGTCAAAGGATGCGCGGCCTTTTCCGGCGTTTGCGCTTCATGTCCCGGCGCAGCATGGCGACGAGCAGCAACAGGCAGACCAGGCAGACCAAGCCCAGGACAACGGCCAGGAGATAGCGCCAGACGTCGCTGTCTTCGTCATCCGTTGCCGGTACCGGCGCTTGCGTGATGGCCGTTGTGGCGGTCGTTTCCGTCACGGTCGGCGACGGTTCGACGACGCGCAGCGTCAGGAGGATTTGTCCGGTCGCAGTCCTGCTGCCGTCCGCGTAGCGCCGGTACAGCGGCAGGCAGACCTCTTTATCTGCCGTGTCCTTATCAAGATCGAACGCCTCCAGATCGACGCCGCTGGTGTAGCCGGCGGCAGAGCGCTCTGGGGTTGTGATCACCCAATCTGTCAGTTCCAACGTGACGCGGTCCAGCGTCAGCTTGCAGCCGGCCTGCTCGATGGCATCCGCGATGGCGCGGCGCGTTTCGTTCTTGACGGTTTCGTAGTCCTTCTCCTGAACGGCTTCTGACAGGTAAGCAGAAAAGCCGTAATCGAACAACTGCGCCAGGTCAGTATAGCGTACAGGCGAATTCGACGCGTTGAGGATGACGGCGACCAGCGTCCGCTCATCTTGCTGCGCCCCAGCCACGATCGTATAGCCGGACAGGCGGGTATACCCGGTTTTGCCGCCAATATACGGCTCATAGGCGTAGGCGCTCTGGCTGACAAAGCGGTTGCCGTTGGGCAGGCCGCGCGCTTCCGGATACAGGTTGGTCGGCGGGAACATATGCTGCCGGGTTGTGGTGATCTCGCGGAACAGGTCATGCTCGAGCGCCGCCGCCGTGATCAGGGCCATATCGTGGGCCGTGGTCAGGTGCGCTTCGTCGGCCAGCCCGTAGGGGTTGGTGAAATGCGTGTCGGTGCAGCCCAGTTCGGCCGCCCGCTCATTCATCTGTGTCGCAAAAGCGTCGACGCTGCCGCTTACCGCCACGGCCAGGGCCATAGCCGCGTCGTTGGCGGAAATCAGCAGGCAGGCGTACAAGGTCTCCTCAACCGTGATCACTTCGCCTTCGACCAGGCCCAGCCGGGTGTAGTCGTTGGGAATCGTTTCGAACATCGCGCGCGTGACCGTGATCGTATCGGTCAAGGCCAAGTTTTCGAGGGCCAGGAGCGCCGTCATCACCTTGGTGATGCTGGCCGGCGCCAGAGGGCGATCCGGATTTTCACCAAGCAGGAACGTTTCGGAGCGCACGTCGTAAAGCACATAGGCCTCGCCGTCGATCTCGGGGCTAGCGAGCGCGCCGGGTCCCAGCAGCGGGGTTGCGGACGGCATCGCCTGGGCGGCGATACCGGCGGGCAAGAAAGACAAGATGACGACGGCGCACAGGGCGACGCAAAGAGCCAGACAGGCCGTCCTTTGTCCATTAGGTTGCAGACGATGACGCATGAGCAAGAACGAACCCTCCGGTAACTGTGATTTTGAAATGCCCGGAGCATATCTCCAGGTTCCTGCCCATTTTATCACAACAGGGCAATCTGCGGAACCCGGCGCAGGCGGCCTGTCCAGCAAGCGGTCCATGCGGTATAATTAAGATAACATTGTTTAGATATCCTTGAATCTGACCGTACCCGCCAAGCGGATTTCGGTTCCCTGAAGAAAGGAAGAGCCACATGCCGACACGAGCTTCCCGCGATTCATCGATTCCCGCACCCTCTTTCTCCCCTACCGCCCAGATCCAGGCCATCTCCGGCAAGCCCGTCTGGGCCGCGACACGCTCGGAGTACTGGCACGGGCTTTCGGAAGCCGTCATCGAGCATCTGGCCGACGCCTGGCACGCCAGCAACCGGCGTTACCGAAAGGGGCGCATGCAGCACTATTTCTCATCTGAGTTTCTGATGGGGCGCGCCCTGGAAAACAACCTGGTCAACCTCGGCTTGTACGAATCGGTTCAGGAGCAGGTTCGGACGCACGGCCGCAACCTGACCGATATCCTGGAATCTGGACCGGACGCCAACCTTGGTAACGGCGGCCTGGGCCGGCTGGCTGCCTGTTTTCTCGACTCCTGCGCCAGCCTGAACCTGCCGGTCCAGGGCTACGGCATCCTCTATCGCTACGGCTTGTTCAAGCAGATTTTCCGCGACGGATTCCAGGTGGAGAAACCGGACCCCTGGATGGAGGAAGGCTATCCTTTCCTGATCCGGCGCGAAGAAGAGACCTGCGTCGTGCGCTTCCACGACATGACCGTGCTGGCGGTGCCCTACGACATGCCCATCACCGGCTATGGGACACGCAATGTCAATACGCTCCGGCTCTGGAAAGCCGAATCGCCCGACCCGTTCAACTACGACATGTTCAACGCGCAGCAGTTTTCCGCCGCCATCCTGGAACGCGAGAAGGCCGCCGACATCTCCCGGGTCCTCTATCCGAACGACAGCACCCGGGCCGGCAAGCTGCTCCGGCTGCGCCAGCAATATTTCTTTGTTTCAGCTTCCCTGCAAGGCATGGTCGCCAACCATGCCGCGCAGCACGGACCGGATTTTTCCACCTTCGCCGCTTACAACTGTGTCCAGCTCAACGACACGCATCCGGTCCTGGCCGTTCCCGAGCTGCTCCGGCTGCTGCTCGATGAGCACCATCTCTCCTGGGACGATGCCTGGGGAGCCGTCACGCACTGCTTCGCCTACACCAACCACACCACACTGGCCGAAGCGCTGGAAACCTGGGAGCTTGACTTGTTCGATGAGCTCTTCCCCCGCATCCTGGAACTGGTCCGGGAGATCGACCGCCGTTTACATCTCGAATTGCAGACGCGCCGCATGGCGGACCGGGCCGGAGCCCTGGCCCTGATCACCAAAAACCGGGTGCATATGGCCCGGATCGCCTGCCGTGCGGCCTATTCGATCAACGGGGTCGCCGCCATGCACACGGAAATCATCAAGAGGGATACGCTCAGCGACTGGTACGCGCTCTGGCCAGAGAAGTTCAACAACAAGACCAACGGGGTGACGCCGCGGCGTTGGCTGCGCCTGTGCAACCCGCGCCTGTCTTCCCTCCTGAGCGAGCTGAGCGGCGATGACCGCTGGGTCACGGACTTGAGCCGCCTGAACGAACTGGAAGCCCAGGGCGAAGATCCGGCGGTTCTGGCGCGGCTGGACGCGATCAAGCAGGCCAACAAGGCCGACTTTGCCGACTGGCTGCTGCGCCGGGACGCCATCCGGGTGCGGCCCGACGCGATCTTCGATGTCCAGATCAAGCGTCTGCACGAGTACAAGCGCCAGCTGATGAACGCCTTTTACATCCTCGACCTGTATTTCCGGGTCAAAGCCGGCGAGGCGTCCGCCGATCCGGCGCGCGTCTTCATTTTTGGCGCCAAGGCCGCCCCGGGCTATCACCTGGCCAAGGCGGTCATCAAGCTGGTCAACGAAGTCGCCCGCCAGGTCAACAACGATCCGGCGACACAGGAGCATCTCCAGGTCGTCTTCATCGCCAACTACAACGCCTCGGCAGCCGAGAAAATCATCCCGGCCGCGGACATTTCCGAGCAGATCTCACTGGCCGGCAAGGAGGCCAGCGGCACCGGGAACATGAAGTTCATGATGAACGGGGCCCTGACGCTGGGCACCTATGACGGCGCCAACGTGGAGATCGCCGAAGCGGTCGGCATGGACCACATCTATATCTTCGGTGCCCGCGAGGAAGAACTGCCGGCGCTGCGCCGCCAGTACAACCCCTGGCAGCAGCTCGAGGCCGTGCCGGGGCTCAAACGCGTTGTCTCGGCCCTGACCGACGGTACGCTCGACGACCAGGGTTCGGGGCTGTTCGCCGCCCTGAGGTCTTCCCTGCTCGAGGGTGAGCCCGGCCAGCGCGACCCCTACTATGTGCTGGGCGACTTCGCCGCCTACCGCGAGGCACGCGACCGGATGATCCGGGCCACCGCCGACCGGCAGGACTGGCACCGTTCCTGCTGGCGCAACATCGTGCGCTCGGGGCGTTTCAGCTCGGACCGCAGCATGCTTGACTACAACCGCGATATCTGGCATCTGGAACCGAAACCCCTGTCAACGCAGGACCTGGAGGAGAACCCCCATGACCCCGTATAAAAGCAAGCCCGAAGACGTCGTCGAGGCCCTTGCCAGTCATGCCAGCCATGGCCTGACATCGGACGAGGCGGCCGCCCGCCTGGCCGAACACGGCCCGAACCGGCTCGAAGGCGGCCAGGCCGTCTCCCCGCTGAAAATATTCCTGCACAATCTCAACAACCTGATCTCGTATCTTTTGCTTGCCGCGGCCATCCTTTCCTTCTCCATGGGCGACAACATCGAAGGAATCGCCGTCATCATCGCGCTGCTGATCGCGGTGCTGACTGGTTTTTTCACCGAGCTGAAGGCGCAAAAATCCGTCGAATCCCTGCAACAGATGATCTACACCACCGCCAAGGTCCTGCGGGACGGGTCGCTGCGCGAGCTCGACTCCGAGCAGGTGGTCCCAGGGGACATCCTGTTCCTCGAGGAAGGCGACTCGGTCGCGGCCGATGGCCGTCTGGTCACAAGCAGCAATTTCGCCTGCATCGAATCGGCCCTGACCGGCGAGTCGGAGGCGGTTGAGAAAGACGCCCGGATGACGTTCGGTGAGGACACGGTGCTGGGCGACCAGGTCAACATGGTTTTTGCCGGCACCGCCGTCACGCGGGGCAACGCCACCACTTGCATAACCGCGACCGGGATGCAGACCGAGGTCGGTAAAATCACCGGTCTGCTGGAAGGTGAAAAAAAGCAGAAAACGCCGCTGGATCAGGAAATGGGCCGTTTGAGCAAGCTGCTCGTCCTGGTGGCCTTCGCAGCCGGGATCGCGGTGCTGGTGGCCGGCCTGGTCACCAGCCAGCCCCTGGAAGGACTGCTGCACACCGCCTTGATCCTGGCCGTCGCGGCCATTCCAGAGGCGATGCCGGCCGTTTCAACAATCACGCTGTCGCGCGGCATGAAGATCATGGCCGAGCATAAAGCTCTGGTCAAAAGCCTGCCGGCGGTCGAAACGCTGGGTTCGACCAGTGTTATCTGCACCGACAAAACCGGAACGCTGACCGAAAACCAGATGACCGCCGAACGGATCTTTTTATGCGATGGGTCGTTCATCACGATCGAAGGCAGCGGTTACACGCCCGAGGGCCGCCTGCTGCAGGATGAGCGTGTGCTGACGCCGGAGGACAGCCCGCTGCTGGCGGATTTCATCCGGGCCGGCGTCTTGTGCAGCAACGCGACGCTGCGCCAGGACGAGGGCGAATACCAGGTCATCGGGGACCCGACCGAGGGCGCCCTGGTCGTCCTGGCGGAAAAGACCAGCCTGGGCAAGACTCGCCTTGCCGGTCAGGGCTGGCGGCGCAGCGGCGAACTGCCCTTCGATTCCGCGAAAAAATACATGGTCACGGCTTACGACCACGACACGCCAACGGCTTTTATCAAGGGCGCGCCGGATGTGCTCCTTGGCATGAGCCAGCAACCCGAAGAGGTGATCGCCGCCCTCAGGCAGGCGAACAACGAGCTGGCAGCCAGCGGTATGCGTGTCCTGGCGGTCGGCCTGCTGCCTGATTACGCCGGAGACGCCAGCCCCGAAGCCCTGCAGAACGCCTTGTCGTCTGTCTTCATCCTGGGACTGGCCGGCATCATGGACCCGCCGCGCAAGGATGTGCCGGAAGCGATCCGGGTCTGTCAGGAAGCTGGCATCCAGGTTAAGATGATCACCGGTGACCACCCCGAAACCGCTTCGGTGATCGCCCGCGACATCGGCCTGGCCAACCACAGCCTGACCATGAGCGGTCAGGAAATCGACCGGCTCGCGGGCAAAGCCGCGTTCGTAGAAAAGGCCAGCCGGACCGCCGTCTTCGCCCGCGTGTCGCCCGAAAACAAGCTGCAGATCGTCCATGCCCTGCGCGATAACGGCGACGTGGTCGCGATGACCGGGGATGGCGTCAACGACGCGCCTGCCCTCAACGGAGCCGATATCGGCATCGCCATGGGGATCCGCGGTACGGAAGTGGCCAAGGAAGCGTCGGACATGATCCTGACGGATGACCGCTTCTCCACGATCGTCGACGCCGTGCGCGAAGGGCGGACCATCTTCGCCAACATCAAGAAATACGTTTCATTCCTGTTTTCCTGCAACATGGTCGAGATCGTGACGGTCCTGCTGAGCGTGCTCTTCCTGGCGCCGATGCCGATCCGACCCCTGCACATCCTGTTTCTCAATCTGGTTATCGACATCGCGCCGGCTATGGCGCTGGCCTTCGAGGCTGGTGAAAAAGACATCATGAGCCGGCCGCCGCGCCAGGCCAAAGGCGGCCTGGTGAACGGGCTGTTCCTGACCCGAATCGTGATCAGCGGGGTCGTGCTGGGCATTTGCGCTTTTCTTGTCTTCCAGTTCTGCCTTGGCCGGCAACCGTCGCTGGCCTATGCGCAGACCGCCACCTTCACATTCATGACCGTCGCCCAGTTGCTGCATATCTTCAATGTCCGCAAGGAGAAAGGCTTCGGCCTGGACGCGACGTTGGGCCGGAACAAGGTGCTGCTGTTTTCGCTGGCCTTGTCGTTCCTGCTCCAGCTCGCCGCCGTCTATCTGCCTTTCATGAACAGCATCCTGGGCACGGTCCCGCTGGATCTCACAACCTGGCTGGTGCTGATGGCGGCGGCCATGGCCGCAACAGCCGCCGTCTACCTGCTGAAGCAGCTGTCGTCCCGTTTGAGCCCGCGCGCCATTTGATGCGCGTCCGGTCCCGGGCGTTAGCGGGCAACCGGCAGCCAGACGCGCATGTCGCCCGGCTGGCGGTTGTTCCATGCGTAATAGGGGATCAGGCGGATCGGGCAGGATTCGGTCTGAGACGCCGGACCGTACAGCGAATCGGCAGGTATCGCGACCCGGGCGTCGCCCGTGATCGCGACGAGGCCGCCGAGCAGTTCCGGTTCGAAGGATGCCTGAAAAGCGGCATCCTCCGGCAGGTAAAGGTGGCGGACGGGAACCGATTGGTCAGATTGCTCCGCGCAATAGACGAGCGGGCCGCGCTGGATCGCCACCTTGTTCTGGCAGGCGCGGACGCTGGGATGGGCATAGATGCGGCGAACCGGCATTTCGAGCGTCAGGACATCTTGGTCGCCCGCGTGCCAGATCCGGGCAACCAACCGGTAACCGCCTGACTCTTGCGCATCCGCAACGTCCTGGCCGTTCACCTGGAGCCGGCAGGCCTGGCACCAGCCCGGGATGCGAAGGGCCAGCTGAAAGGCAGCCGGCTTATCGGGAGTGACCTGGATTGTGACCTGTCCGTCCCAGGGGTAGCGGGTCTGCTGGCGAACCATCACCTGCCGATTGCCGATCGTCAGACTGGCCTCGCCGCCGATGTAAAGGTGCACCGCCGCCCGGTTGTCGCCATAGACCGTGTAGAGGAAATCGCCCAGCGAATTGACCAGGCTGGCGTAATTGGGCGGACAGCAGGCGCAGCCGAACCATTCGCTGCGCTGGACGTGGCGCGTCTCCCCGGTCAGGCGTCCCTGGCTGTCTTTTTTCGTGCCATAGGAGGCCAGCGGGTTGTCATAGAAAAAGCTCCGCCCGTCGAGCGAGGAGCCGGCCAGGACGTTGTTGTAGAGCGCGCGCTCCAGCACATCGGCATAGCGGCGGTCGCAGCCAAGCTGCAGCATGCGCCGGGCCCAGAAAATCAGGCCGATCCCGGCACAGGTTTCGCAGTAAGCGGTGTCGTCCGGCAGGTCGTAGTCGTCCAGGAACCCCTCGTTGGATCGCGAGGCCCCGATGCCGCCGGTCAGGTACATCTGCTTCAAGGTCAGGTGGTTCCAGAGCCGCTCGCAGGCAGCAGCCATTTCCTGGTCGCCGGTTTCGCGGGCGATGTCCGCCATGCCGGCATAAAGGTACATGGCGCGCACGGCATGGCCGGTGACCGTCTCCTGCTGGCGGACCGGCAGATGGGCCTGGCAGTAGCTGTAGTCGCCGCGCGCTGTCTCCCCGCGCCGGGCGGACTCCAGTTCGAAATAATGCGGCTGGCGGCCGCGCTGGTCGATGAAATAGCGGCTCAGCTCCAGGTAGCGGCGCTGCCCGGTCGCGTGGTACAGCTTGACCAGGGCCAGCTCGATCTCCTCGTGGCCGGGATAGCCGGGCAGCTGGCCGTCGCCGGTTCCGAACACCCGGGTGAGCAAGTCGGCGTAGCGGCAGACCGCATCCAGCAGCGTCCGTTTGCCCGTCGCCTCGGCATGGGCCACGCCGGCTTCAATCAGGTGGCCGGCGCAATAGAGCTCATGCCAGTCGCGCAGGTTCGTAAAGCGCTTGTCCGGCTCGACAGCTGTGAAATGGGTGTTGAGGTATCCGTCTGCCTGCTGGGCCGACGCGATCAGGGCTGTGACCTCGTCGAGCCGCTGTTCCAGCTCCGGGTCCGGGTGCGCGGCCAGGGCATAGCTGGCAGCTTCGACCCACTTGGCCACATCCGAGTCCCAGAAGATATGCGGCACGGGCTCCATGCCTGGTTTCCAGTCCAGTTTAAAAGCATCCAGCCGTCCGGTTGTCCGGCACATCTCGTATTCGTGCGCCAGCGTCACCTGGCGGTTGACCGCTATGCGCGGAGACCAGAAGGCGTCGTCGATCTTCACCTGGCTGAACAGAACGTTTTTTCCATGCGGTTTATCCATGAGCGTGTCCTCCCCGTGTCAAGGCTGTTATATCTATCTTGACACAAAATCTGCCTATGGCAAGATGGGAGCAGAGAAAACCCGCACCAGGAAGGGACAGAGCCATGGACAGCATCCTGATCGCAGCGGCCAGAAACTGGATAAGCGAAGGAAACCCGATGAGGTGGCCTTGCACCCAGCTGAGTGAACTTGACCTCAGCAGTCTGTTTTTTGCCAGTGTGCCTTTCCGCGGCCAGCCGACCCGCGTCTTTGCCTGGCTGGGTCTGCCGGAAGGCGCCTCGGCACAGCAGCCTGTACCGGGTGTCGTCCTGGTCCATGGCGGCGGCGGGACGGCCTTCGCGCGCTGGACGCGCTGGTGGTGTGCGCGCGGCTTTGCGGCCATCGCTGTCGATACCTGCGGCGCGCTGCCGCTGCCGGATACGGGTGCGCTGGGCTCGGCCGACTGGCCGCGCCATAGCCATTCCGGGCCGCCGGGCTGGGGCAGTTTCAGCCAGGCCGGCTGGCCGCTTGCGGATCAGTGGGTGTTCCACGCCGCCGCCGCGATCGTCAAGGCCCATTCCCTGCTGGCAGCCCAGCCGGCCGTCGATCCCGCCCGGATCGGCATCACCGGCATCTCCTGGGGCGGGTTCCTGACCTGCCTGGCCGCCGGAATCGACAGTCGGTTCCGCTGCGCAGCGCCGGGCTACGGCTGCGGGTATGTCAGCGAAGAAAGTGTCTGGACCGAGAACGGCTCATTTTCAGGTATGAGCGTTAGCCAGTTCGACGCCTGGAGGACCCATTGGGACCCGGCGGCCGTCCTGCCCCGGGCCCGCTTGCCCATGTTCTGGCTCAACGGCAGCAACGATTTTGCCTACTGGCCGCCGATCTGGCAAAGGTCGGCCCTGGCGACAGCGGGCCCGCGTCAGCTGTGTCTTAAGGTTCGCTGGCCGCACGGGCATATCGCCGCAGCGGAACAAGCCGGCGAGATCGAGCGCTTCTTTCGCCAGCATCTGCGGGATGAACCCGGCTTGCTGACCCTGGGCACGCCGGCCAGAAACGGCCGGCGATTGCAGGCCGCCTGGTCCGGCAGCCAGACGGTACGCGCTGCCAGTCTCGTTGTGACACCAGACCAGGGTCCCTGGCCGGAACGGCAGTGGCACCTGCTGCCGGCCAGGCTAGACCGCGCACAGCATCGCGTCGCAGCCGATCTCCCCGAAACATGGACGGAAGCTGGCTTGTCGCTCTTGTCCGATGACTTGCTGTACACGACTTCCGACATTATTTTTCCAGCTTGACCTGATCCAGGATAGCCGCGGCGATCGCAGCCATGCCGGCGTCCCCGGGATGGGCGGCCACACCGCTGTGCTCAAAGAGCCCGACGGCCTTCATGGCGTCGTTTTTGCCCAAATGGCCCAGCTCGACCACGGGCAGGCCGCGCTGTGCGGCGACCAGCCGGATGTCCGCATCGACACATTCCGCTTGCCAGAAGGACGTCGTGACAATCACCTGGGCCTGCCGGTGCGGATTGAGGAAGTCGAGCAAATCGGCATAGGCCGGCGCGAAGGAATGCGCGTCCAGCTGATCGCGCGGCACGTTTTCGGCCAGGCGCACGATGATCAGGTCTGCCGCAAAATCCGCCGCGGCCTGGTAATCTTTCAAGATGTCCGCGCCCAGCCAATACTGCCGCTCCCAGGCGGCCAGCTGGGCGATGCAGCCTTCGATGCCTATCTCGCGGCTGCGCAGGGCGCCGAGCACCAGGTGGACATAATCTTTATCCTCGGCCGACGCGGCCATGCCCCAGCTGGCCGTCCAGCCGATCTCGGGTTTGGGCGCGTGGCGAGTGATCGAGTTGCCGGCAAATAGCACCTTGCGGCCGCCGCTGCCGCGCAAAAAGACAACCGGTGAGGGGGATTGCTGTTGCACCATATTTCTGCCTCCGTTCTGTTCTCCAGGCATGATTATGGCGAAAAAGCACGCTGCGGGCAAGACCAAACCCATTGACAGGCCGCGCCCCCGGCCGTATGATGACAAGCGATAACGGGAATGAAGTGCTCCCGGGCTTCGGCCGAACCGCAACGATTGCTGATGACTTCTGTGAATGAGATTCATGGGGCATCGGCTTTTTGTTGCTGTCACCAAGAGGAGGACATGATGCTGCTAAGTCTTTCCCTGATCATCCTGATCGGGTTCGCTCTCAAGGGCCTGTTCGAAAAGCTGCATCTGCCGGGGCTGCTGGGCATGCTGCTGGCCGGCATCCTGCTCGGACCCCAGGCCCTGAATTTAATCAGCCCCGAAATCCTGGCCGTTTCGGGCGACCTGCGCGAGATCGCCATGATCGTCATCCTGGCGCGGGTCGGCATCACGCTGGACCTCAGGGACCTGAAGCGGGTTGGCCGTCCCGCTGTCCTGATGAGCTTTGTTCCGGCCACGTTCGAGATCGTCGCCGTCGTCGTGCTGGCGCCGCCCCTTCTGGGGATCTCCCTTGTCGAAGCGGCCATCCTGGGCGCCATCCTGGGCGCCGTGTCGCCGGCGATCATCGTCCCCAAGATGCTGCACCTGATGGAAGCCGGCTACGGCAAGACCAACAGCGTGCCCCAGATGATCCTGGCCGGCGCGTCTGCGGACGACATTTACGTGATCGTGCTGTTCACGTCGTTCATGGGGCTGGCCGCCGGGCAGGGCTTCAGCCCGCTCCAGCTGCTGGGTGTGCCTCTATCCATCCTTACCGGCCTTGTCGCGGGCATCCTCATCGGGATGGGTCTGGTCCAGGTCTTCAAGCGGGTCCACATGCGCGATACGGTCAAGGTGCTGCTGATCCTGGGCCTGTCTTTCCTGATCATGGGGCTCGAGCCGGCGATCGGCAGCCTCGTCCCCTTCTCCGGCTTTTTGGCGGTCATGGCTATCGGCGGCGCGATTCTCAAGATGTATGACAAGCTGGCCAGGCGCCTCACCGGCAAGTTTGCCAAGATCTGGGTCGCCGCGGAGCTGATCCTCTTTGTCATGCTGGGCGCTGTCGTCGATATCGAACACGTCCGGGGTGTCGGCCTGGCCGTGGTGCTGCTCATTGTTGTTGCGCTGGTCTTCCGTTCGCTCGGCGTCCTGGTCAGCCTGGTCCGGACCCCGCTCAGCCGCAAGGAACGGCTCTTTTGCGTCATCGCCGGCATTCCGAAAGCAACGGTCCAGGCGGCAATCGGCGCCCTGCCTCTGGCGGCCGGCCTGGCGGCGGGCAACACCATCCTGACGGCATCCGTGCTGGCCATCCTGATCAGCGCGCCGCTGGGCGCAGTCGGCATTGAACTGGGGCACAAAAAGCTGCTTGAGCGATGACCCGTACAGCAACCAGCCTATTGCCTAACGAACCGCTTGACATGGTCATTCTATCGCGGTAGAATGAAATCGTTCTATTGGAATAGAATGCGAGGATATCTCCAGATGAACGGTAAAATTTACGATTCGGAACTCAAGATCCTGGATGTGCTCTGGCAAAATGGCGCGACAACCGCCCGCGACATCGCCGCGCGTCTGCAGGAGGACGTGGGCTGGCGCAAGACGACCACCTATACGGTGATCCGAAAATGTCTGGAAAAAGGCATGGTGTCTAAGGAGGAGCCGGACTTTCTCTGCCGACCGCTGGTGACGCGCGAGCAGGTACAGCAGATGGAAACCGCCGACTTGCTCGATAAGCTGTACGACGGCGCGCCCGACCGGCTGACCGCCTCCCTGCTGGACAGCCAGAAGCTCAGTCCGGAGCAGATCAGCCGCCTCAAGCGCCTGGTCGCGGAACTGGAGTGACCCCATGTTAGACCTGGTGCAGATGAGTCTTAACGGTTCGGTGCTGATCCTGGTCATCCTGCTGGTCCGGAGCCTGGGGAAATACCGCCTGGCCAAATCTGCCCTGCTGCTCTTATGGTGCGTTGCCGTGCTGCGCCTGCTGCTGCCCTGGGCGATCGCGTCGCCCTTCAGCGCCTACAACGGCCTCAGGAGCCTCCAAACTGAGTGGCTCGAAATGTCAGGCCCAAGAGACGAACAAGTTCATGCAATTCCCGTGGATAAACCTGAAAAACCGACAGCGGTCGTCATCGCGGCCGGCCGGATCGTCGTCCAGGATACAAACATCGCAACGGTTCCGCCACGAGCCGACAGCGCGGCAGAAACCCAGCCGCGCGCGGCTGAGCCACTGCCCTGGCTCCAGATCGCCTGGCTGGCCGGCTTCGTCCTGGTCGGCACCGGTATCCTGCTCAGCCATACCCGCCACCGTCCCGATTACCGCACGTCGCTGCCGCTGGAGCACGAGCCGGCGCAGCAGCTGCTGGCCCGTCTGGCCGGACACAGCCGGATCGAACTGAGGCGTTCGGACCGCATCTTGTCGCCTCTGACCTACGGCCTGCTGCGGCCGGTCATTCTGCTGCCTGCCCGGCTCAATCTGGCCGACCACGACTGCCTGGCCTACATCCTGGCTCATGAATGGATCCACATCCGGCGCAAGGATGTCCTGATCAAGGCCGTGCTGGCCCTGACACTTTGCCTTCATTGGTTCAACCCACTGGTCTGGCTGCTGTTCGGCCTGGCCCAGCGCGACCTGGAGCTGTCCTGTGACGAGATTGTCGTGCGGCGCTTCGGCGCCCAGGCGCGCGCCGCTTACGCCATGACCCTGATCAGCCTGGCCGAAACGCGCGGTCGATTGCTTGGCGTGCAGGCCTTCAGCCAGAACGCGCTCGGCGAGCGGATCCGGGCGATCATGAAAAGCCGCAGGCAGTCGTTTGCCCAGCGCAGCGCCTCTTTGCTGCTGGTCGGCTCAATCGCCCTGGCCTTCGCCACCTCGGCCCAAGCCGGCGAGCTTGCCCCGGCTGAACCTCTTGTCGCGTCAGCCTCGGATGTTTTCCAGGGCGCGCTGGGCGAGCTCGGCACCGCCTATGCGGATGCCATCGTGAGCCCCGCCGGCGAACGCTGCGAAGTGACGCTGGACGGCAGCCGTTGGTCTATCTCGCGCATGCTGGCTACCGACCTGGACGTGCATCTCCTGCTGACCGCCGACGGCCCGGTTACCGAAGCACCTGTCGTCACGGGCCGGATCCTGGGCATGGAGCCGGATCAAACGCTTTACCGGCTGGACGGCCGGCTGCGCGAATTGGAGCCGGACGCGTCCGGGACATGCCGCTTCCTCTACAGCGCGACCCTGGCCCGGGCAGACCGGGCTGATCCGACCAGCGACGAACAGGCCCGCCTGATTCTGGCGGCCGGCGACCAGTGGCGCTGGTACACCAGCCTGGCCGATCTCGAGGGTGCCAGCCTAGCCCTGACCCTGGATGCTGACGGCAAACGCGCGGAACTGGCCGCACCCGTCAGCGACGTGCAGCGCCAGCGGATCACGCTCAAGCTGGACGCGTTGCTGCACGACGCCCCCTTCTACGACACGGCCGAGATCAGCCCCTTCTGGATCCGCCTGAGCGGAACAGCCGCACTCAGCCGCCAGGCGATGCAGGACGATTTTTTCTGGTTCGAACCCGATTCGGAACTGTACCTCGAACTGGCGGACGGTCAGCTGATCTTTGCCGGCCGCTGGGGACGGGACAAGAGCCAGTCACACGATCGGGAAACGTCCGGTTACCGCCTGGGCGGCGGCTCAGCCAGCGGCGACGAAACCAGCGGCGATTTCTCACTCGAACAGCAATTCCGCTTTTTTGAACTGGATGTGACCGCTGTCACAGCCCTGATCGTCAACGGAATCCGCTACCCGGTCAGCGGGTAACTCTCAGCCATCCTGATCCCTTTTTGCCGTCCGCAACCCGGACCTGTCTTCAGTGCGCGCTTTTTAGGGAGGTACCCCGTGAAAAAGCTTATCCTGCTCCTGCTCGTCTTTCTGCTCCTGGCCGGTTCGGCCTGTACGAACCAGCCGACCGGCACGCCGCCGCCCACAGCAGACACCGGGCAGGACCTCGCCGCTTTTATGCGCCAGCTGGAGCTGCCGGCCAACCTGACCCTCGCGTTTGACCCGGACCAGGTCTCGACGGTGCCATCGGCGGCCGCCTATTCGGCGCACAAGATTCTGCTGGATGTCGCCACCGCCCAGGAGGTGCTGCTGCGCCGTGAGGTCGTCGAAACCCAGGATTACGCAGAAGGGCCCTGGTTTCGGACCGGGGACAGCCACCTGGCGGAATACCTGTGCGTCTACCGCGGCGTCATCCAGGGCGGGCTGACCTATACGTGGGTCCGGGACGGCAGCTGGCTGACCACCAAGCTGTCCCACGTGATCTGCGCCGAGCCCGGGCCTGACGATCGTTCAAGCATCGGACCGTTCCAGGACGCCTGCCGCAAAAAAGCCTTCCCGCCGGCGGCCGACCTTCCCTTTATGGATTACGCGGATGCCCGCACCGCCTTGTTAACCAAACTGCAGGCGATCGGGTTTCCGGATTTGGAAATCAGCGAGACCTACACGCTGGACCTGGAGACCATCCGCGCCCAACACGGGATCTACCGGGCGGAGGCCAGGGCGGCCGGCTTGCCCGAAGATGTCTGGCCGGCCCGTACCTGGTCGGAGGCCGACACCTGCTACATCTTCCTCTGCCGGCAGCAGATCGCCGGCCTGCCCGTCTTCGGCCTGTCCTGGCAGGGTCAGGCGGCAAGCACATCCGCCGCCGGGGACCCGATGCCTGGCAGCGAAATGGTGGCCTACTGGACACAGGACGGTCTGGCGTCGCTTAGGGCTTACGGCTGGTATGAATGTGGCGAACGCGAGCCGGAGCAGTTCCTGATCGGGCCGGTGCAGGCGCTGCAGGCCGTTCTCGACGACCTGGACGACGTCATCCTCAGCCGGCCGACCTGGCTCGCATCTCTTGAGCTGTGCTATGTCAGCATCCCCGACCGGCAGGACGAGGACTTTTTCACGCTCCTGCCGGCCTGGGTGATCGGGATCGGCGAGGCGTGGGAAAGGCCGGATAACGACGAACGGGTCGCGGGGCCCTACATCGATTACACCTATGCGGTCATCGATGCCGTCTCCGGCCGTAAACTGAGCCGGTGACAGGTGGGATTGCGCATGCGTTTGTTTTTCCGGGCCTGCCGGATCGGCCTGCAACGGGCTATCCTGTCGCGGCGCTTCGCGATCAGCCTTGGCTTTCTGCTTGTGGCGATGCTGCTGTCCGTCTGGGGCTTTATCGCCAACGCGGCGGATGCGATCTACCTGCTTGGCCTGACGCGGTCCGGCACGGCCAATGCTATTTTGTATTTTTGCCTGCTGCCAACCTTCCCGTTTGCCACCTCCTTTGCCGGCGAATGGAACGAGGGGGCGGTTCCCTACTGGGTGATCCGCCTGGGTTCAGCCCGTTATGCCGTCAGCAAGGCTGTCGTCACGGCGCTGTCCGGTTTTATCTATTCCGCCTGCGGCATGCTGGTGTTTATCGGGCTGCTGTCGCTGAACATGCCGCTCTTCGTGCGTTCAAGCAGCGGCGATGTCTATTCGGTTCTGCTCGACCAGGGCCGTCCTGCCGCCTACCTGTTCTTTTATGTGACCCATTTCGCCCTGTCCTCAGCCTTGTTTGCCGTCGCCGCGCTCTGGGTCTCCTCGTTCATTCCTCATGTGTTCACCGCGATCACGGGACCGTTGGTCCTTTATTTCGCGCTGCACCGGCTCACGTCCACGCTGGATATCCCGAACGAGCTCAAGGCCGGCGCCATCGTCGAGCAGATCACAGGCAGCGGATCCTGCGGCCAGGCCCTGGCCCGCAAGGCGCTCATTGTCGGCCTGCTGGTGCTCGTTCTGGGAAGCTGGACGGTGCACAACATCCAAAAGAAGGTGCGTCATGCTTAGCATCGGTTCGACCCTGCGTTGTGCCCGCCTGACCTTGTCCAAGTGGTCCGCGACGCCGCGCATCCCAGTCCTGCTTGTACTCATCGTCGCTTTTCTTGCCTACCATACGCACAGCCTGGTCCGTTTCGCCGCCGCCGAAGGTCAGCCGCTGGCGCCGTGGATCTTCCCGCACCTGCTGACTCCGGCTGTGTTGATGGTCTCAGGATCTTTCACCCTGCTGCTGTTCGCCGACGCGCCCTTCATGGATCGCCACACGCCTTTCGTGGTCGTGCGCTGCGGCCGGCTGGCCTGGCTGAACGGACAGATCCTTTATGTCCTGGCCGGGAGCCTGCTGTTCACGCTCGTCCTCACCCTGGGCTCGATCCTGGTCCTGCTGCCCAACCTGGCCCTGGCCAACGATTGGGGCCTGATCCTGAAGACACTGGCGGCCGACGCCAGTGCGGGCCGGCGTCACGACCTGGTGCTGACGGTGTTCGTCTCGGATGTGGTCGTGCGGCAGTTCTCGCCCCTGCAGGCGATGCTGATCAGCATGGGGCTGTTCTGGCTGGCAACGGTCTTCACCGGCCTTTTAATCTTTACCGTCAACCTGGTAACCCGATCCAGCGGCGGCTTGTTTGCCGCCGGGGGTCTGATCGCCATGACGTATTTCGCCGGTATCCAGGGCCGTTTCGTCTTCGGGGACGCGATCCGCTTTTTCACGCCGCTGAGCTGGGCCAGCATGCACAACATCAGTTGGCGCGACGCCGGAAATCAAGCCGGCTTTGCCCAGATCAGCCCGGCCTTCGTCGTCAGCAGCCTGCTGGGCGCGTCGCTGCTGCTGGGCATACTCGCCAACATCGTCTTTTTACGCCAGGATCTGGAGATCAAGGGAGGTCAGCTGCATGAGTGAAACCAAGATCGCGGTCACAGCGGCCTGCAAGCGCTTTCGCGAAACCGTCGCCCTGGACCAGGTGTCCGTCTGTTTCGAGGCCGGTCGGATCCACGGGATCATCGGCCGCAACGGATCGGGCAAGACGGTGCTGTTCAAATGCATCTGCGGCTTCATGAGCCTGGATGCCGGCCGCATTGTGATCGATGGCCAAGCTGTAAGGACATCAGCCCCGCAGGACATCGGGATTATTATCGAGCGACCGGGGTTTATCGGATCCTGCAGCGGCTGGAAGAACCTGTGGCTGCTGGCACAGCTCCGCAAGCGGGCCAGTCGCCAGGATGTCGCCGAGGCGATCCGCCAGGTCGGCCTGGACGTGCAAAGCCGCAAGGCCGTCGCCAAATATTCCCAGGGGATGCGCCAGCGGCTGGGCCTGGCCCAGGCGATCATGGAAAAACCGCCGCTGCTGATCCTGGACGAGCCGATGAACGGATTGGACAAGCAGGGAGTCGCCGACGTCCGCGCCTTGCTGCGCGATTTGAACCAGACGGGAACAACCATCCTGCTCTCGTCACACTACGCCGAGGATATCGACGCGCTCTGCGATACGGTCCACGAAATGGACGGCGGACGAATCCGGCCCTGGCCGGGCTGACGGTCGCCTTCTGTTTACGCCGGATCCGGCGCCCCGAGAAAATAACCGATCAGGGCCGCTTCGACCTCTCTGGCCCGCTCCTGGTTGATCGCGTGGCCCGTACGGGGAAAGAAGCGGGCATTCATGCCATACTGGATCAGGCGCTCTTTGCCGCCGAGCTTGGCAAAGGGGTCTTCGTCACCCATCAGGTAGAGAACCTTGGCGCGCAGCTTGTCGATTTGCTCGTCCGTAAACGGCTCGATCTTGTGCAAACTCATCGCCATCGGGTTGAAGCCCTTGAGCAGCCAGGTGTAGTGCTCCAAAAACAGCTCATTCTCGATCAGGCGGGCGCCATTTTCGCCGGTCAGCTTGCTGACCAGGCGGATGATGTTGCGGCGCGAAGGAAACAGGGCTTCTGGCAGAAAGATCTTCATCATGACGGACCAGTGGCCGCCGGGTTTTCCGGCCGGAACCGTGCCAGCCAGGCAGACGCCTTTGCGGACGCGTTCCGGGAACGCGCGGCAGATCAACTGGGTCAGATAGGCCCCGTTGGAGACCCCCGCCACGAAAAAATCGTTCAGTTCCAGTCCGTCCAGCACCTGTTTGAGCCAGCGGGCATCGTCAAACGCGCGGAAATAGGCGTCCGACGGCACACTCTTACCCGGTCCGCCGATCGTGTCGACGGCATGCAGGCAGAAATGCTCGGACAGTGCTTTCGCGTTATCCAGCCACATCAGGGCCGAATCATCGCCCACCCCGTGAAAGAGCAGCAGCGGTGGCGCAGCCTTATTACCCCAGCTAATCACGTGGGTCGTGCCAAAATCGCCGGGCAGGTCGTGCTCGGTCAGAGGCACACCCCACTGGGCGAGCAGCAAGTCATAGGTCCTGAGAATGTTATGGCGGGCTTTCTCACTTTTATAGCGTTTCATAGCCTGTGTCACGCGAAAACCGCGTTGCTCCTTTCCTGCCTTGGCAACCTTGCATGCATCCTTCTGTTTTAATCGGGTACCGTCATCAGCTTACGGCAGCGGTAACCCCTCGTCAAGCGAAACGGATCGGAGTTGACTTTTGAAAATATGATGAGCATGGAGCAACAACAAACGAAGTGCCGCCACGGATGTAACCCAAATTAGTTCGTCTGAATC